>JAKOSS010000940.1 GCA_029777145.1 Acidobacteriota bacterium
GAGATCGAAATCGACGGAAAGACGGTTCTTCGCTGGGACGATCCGGGGACGCCACTCGGCGCGGGACGGATCGGCTTGCGTTCGATGGAGGGCGTGACGCTCGTAAGCTACGACAATTTCAAGGTTTGGAAGGTAAGCAAGAGATGACGAGAACTGCGCTTTTGGTGCTGACATTCACGATCTCGGTATTCGCGATGCTGCTGCCGGTCACGGCGGCCGGCGCGCGTGGAACCAGGGCGTTCGACTCGGATTGGCGATTTCTCAAGGGCGACGCGACGAACGCCGAAAAGACTGAATTCGACGAGTCATCGTGGCAAAAGGTCGCTGTTCCGCACGATTGGAGCATCGAAGGCCCGTTCGATCAAAAGAATCCGACCGGTGCCGGCGGCGGCTATTTGCCGTCGGGCGTTTCGTGGTACCGAAAACACTTCACTGCCGATGAGAAAGATCGCGGCGGTCGTTTCTTCATCCAATTCGACGGAGTGATGGGAATCTCCGACGTCTGGATCAACGGCGTCCATCTCGGCCAAAGGCCATCAGGATACGTAAGTTTTGAGTACGATCTCACCGACAATATTCGGTTCGGCGCGGACAATGTCATCGCCGTCAAGGCAGACACGTCGCTCCAGCCTGCTTCGCGCTGGTACACGGGCGCGGGTATCTACCGTCACGTCAGAATGCGGGTGACGGACGCCCCGCATTTTGTTTACGGAGGAGTTTTCGTGTCGACGCCGAAGGTCGATGCGAAAGAGGCGATCGTGAAAGTGACGGCCGAGGTCGTGAACGCGTCTGATCGCGAACGCCGCCTTGCGATGCGCGTGACGCTTATCGGTCCGAACGGCAAGCCGGTCGGGTCCGCCGAGAACAAAAGCGGCAACATCGCAGCGAAACAGTCGGTGAATTTCGGGCTCGAGATTCCGGTGCGCGATCCGCAGCTTTGGCAGGTCGCGAACGGGGTTATGTACAAAGCGCGGGTCGAGATCGTCGAAGGAAAAACGATACTCGACGACCAGATCGTCCCGTTCGGCATCCGCGAGTTCCACTTCGACGCCAAAACGGGATTCTGGCTCAACGGCAAGAACTTCAAGGTCAAGGGCGTTTGTCTGCACCACGACGGCAGCGCGTTCGGCGCGGCGGTTCCGCTCGCGGTTTGGGAACGGCGGCTCAAAGAACTTCGGAAACTCGGCGTGAACGCGATCCGGACGGCGCACAATCCGCCGGCGCCGGAGTTTCTCGATCTCGCCGACCGCATGGGATTTCTCGTCATGGACGAGCTTTTCGATCAATGGACGGTCGCCAAGAATCCGTACGACTACCATCTCTACTTCAATGATTGGTCGAAGCGCGACGTGCGCGATACCGTCCGGCGCGACCGCAATCATCCGTCGATCATCCTCTGGAGCGCGGGAAACGAGATCCACGACACACCGAAACCCGAGATCGCGATCCCGATCCTGAAAGGTCTCGTCGAGACGTTTCACGAGAACGACCCGACGCGGCCCGTGACGCA
>JAKOSS010000941.1 GCA_029777145.1 Acidobacteriota bacterium
ACCTCAGAAACGATATTGAGCGGCTTCGAGCAATACATGCCGCCACACCGAATCCGGCGCTTGAACAGCTGATTACGGAAAGGATTGAATTGTTAGACGAACTCAGTTCAGTAGAGCCCATTCAATTCGAAAGACTTGCCCAACAGTTAACGATTCAGGGCCGTGATTTCCAGCAGATGCAGACGCATTATGAGTTGTTTTCGAGGACCTTCCGCGATGCCGCTGGAGCGACGGAACTTGCGAAGACATTTCTCGTGCGTGAGTTCGGTAGGCGTCCGAAAAGACAGAACAATCTCGAGACGATGGGTCTGGTCGCAATTCGTTATCCCGATCTGATGAAGATCACCGAGGCACCGGCAACCGTGGCGGAAGTGAGCGGTTTCGACATTGACGTTTGGCGTGACTTTTTAAAAATCTGCCTTGATTTCTTTGTTCGGGCAAACGGCGCCCTTACGATAGCGCCTACTTGGCGAAAGTGGCTTGGAATCCCCTTTCCCCAGCGCTATTTGATCGATCGGGATGAACAGGAAGCCGGACGAAATCAACGCCGCTGGCCGAGAGCCCGAAGAGGAGGCTTGCTGGTACGATTGCTGTCGTATGTTCTCGGCGCAGACCCGGCTACACCTGAAGGCGAGGACCGGATCGATACGGTGTTGCAAAATGCGTGGGAAGCGTTGAAAGCCACCGGTTTGTTGCAATTGACGGGCGACGGCCGAATGCTCCCTCTTGAAAAGCTTGCGTTTGAGCCAATTGAGCGAGGTTGGATTTGTCCCGTCACCAGACGCATTCTCGATACGACATTGAAGGGAGTTACTCCATATCTTCCCGAAAACCCAACGGAGGACACGAGTTTTTGCGACCCGGTCGGCCTCCCTCTGTACGACACTGCGTTTGGCGGTGAAACTGACGAGTTGTCACGAATCGACCGGGGTCGCACCTGGATTTCCCGACAGGAAAAGATTCAAGATCTCCGCGACCAGGGCCTATGGTCGGATCTGAATGACCGCGTGATCGAATTGTCGCCCTACTTTACGACCGCCGAGCACTCGGCCCAACAAGACTCCAAAACGCTCCAGCGTTACGAGTCGGAATTCAAGAAGGGGCGAATCAATCTGCTTTCCTGTTCGACGACGATGGAAATGGGAATCGACATCGGCGGCATCAGCATGGTGGCGATGAACAACGTGCCGCCACACCCTGCAAACTATTTGCAGCGCGCGGGGCGCGCAGGGCGACGAAGAGAATCCCGCTCGGTCGCGATGACCATCTGCAAGTCGAATCCACACGACCAATCGGTTTTCAATAACAGCCGATGGGCGTTCGATACTTCATTGCCGGCGCCGCGCGTTTCACTCGACAGCCGGATCATCGTCCAGAGGCACGCGAATTCACTGTTGTTGTCCAGATTTCGTCTGACGAAATTACAGAACACTGAACAAACCAAGCTGACCTGTGGACTGTTCTTCCTTGATGACCCGTCGCTGGCTACCGAGTTTTCCGCTTGGTGCCGGAGTTTCGTGGAGGGAGAGACGGACCTGACAGAAGGGCTTCTTCAGCTCATCCGGTACAGCATTTGCGAAGGCCAGACACTCAATCGCCTGACCGACGACGCCGCTCAATTGATGGACGAAATTGCGGATAAGTGGCTGAAGGAATGGGAACAGCTTGAAACCGAGGAAGCGGAGATAGTCGCGGACGCCGGCGAAAACTCCGCCGCAGCGAAAGCACTTAAGATGCATAAAGAGCGACACGTCGGCGAATACCTTTTGCGGGAACTCGCCGCTCGGGGCTTCCTGCCGGCGTACGGGTTCCCGACGAATATTGCGCCCTTCGATAATCTGACGGCTGTTCGATACATTCGTGAACAAGAAAGAAGGGGCCGGCGCGAAGACAATCGGTACCAAAGACGTGAACTCGCGAGCCGCGACTTGGTTACGGCTTTGCGCGAATATGCACCCGGCTCTGATGTTGTGATGGATGGCTTGGTGTATAGGTCAGCCGGGATAACCTTGAATTGGCACATTCCGGCAGACCAGCAAGCAGCACGAGAGATCCAGGATATTCGGTTCGTGTGGAGGTGCAAGCGTTGTGGGGCGAGCGGTTCTACCCATAATCTCGATACCGCACGAACGTGCGGTAGCTGCGGCGCACAAAACGGTCAATCTGATATCGTGGAGTTTCTCGAACCTGCAGGCTTTGCGGTCGATTTCTACGAAGAACCCGGCAACGACATTACCTCCCAACAGTTCATTCCTGTCGAGTCGCCTTGGATCGACGTCGATGGTGAATGGCTCTCGTTACCCAACCCGAAACTCGGCCGATTTCGCGTTTCCAATCGCGGGCATATCTTTCATCAGTCCCGAGGGATCAATGGCAAGGGCTACGCGTTGTGCCTCGAATGCGGACGTTCTGAACCGATGATGCCTGACGGAAAGCTTCCCTCAGTATTTGCGAGCCCCCATCGAAAGCTGCGCAGATCCAGAGACGAAAGCGGAATTTGCCCCGGGAGCGTCAATCCCTGGAAGGTGAAACAAAATATCGCCCTTGGACACGAGGGTTGGACCGATGCGCTTGAGATACAACTACGGTCCGAGACTGGCGAGTGGCTCAATGACAAGGTTGCCGCAACCACGCTGGCCGTCGCCATTCGCGACTCCCTGGCGGCGGCGATCGGAATTCAGTCTTCAGAGCTGGGCTGCGAGATCAAGCCATCGCTCCAGGAAATCGGCGGACATTGTCAATCGATCCTAATCTTTGACCGCTTTGCGGCCGGATATGCGTCCGATGCCGAAAGGTTCCTGAACAACTTATTCCGGAATGCGCGTGTTCGACTCGAATGCCCTTCAAACTGCGACAGCTGTTGTCCGCAATGTGTACTCGATTACGATCAACGGTTCGCGATGGACATGCTGGACAGGCACGTCGCGAAGAAGTTTTTGTCGGACGTCTGGCTTGACAGTCTTCGGTTGCCGGAGGAGCTTGCCTTTTTTGGACCGGCGTCCTGTTTGGAACCTCATTCGATCACAGAATCCGTCTGGCGCGTCATTGGTCAGGGTCACAATCGTGGGGTACGATTATTCGCCGCCGGATCGGTCGGCGAATGGGACATCGCGCCGTCACCTCTCCGCGAGTTGACTTATCGGCTAGCCGGACACGGTTCAAAGGTCGAAATCGTCGTCCCGACAAGCTTGAGTGGGCTCGAAACGTCGGACCGCTACGTTCTCGCCAGCCTGGCGGACCACCCGCAGATCGAGGTGAAATCGTTGGAGGTTCCGGCACGCGCTGAGAATGGTTGGATCATCGCCGAAACACTCGATTCCCCGGTCACACGATGGGCGGTCGAATCCGGGTGCGCTCTCAACTTCTCGACAGACTGGGGAAAGGAAACGGGATCGATCGTCAAACTGGAAGGTGGAGGCGAACCGGTCTACCTGCCCGAAACCGCGCTTTCGCCGGATACGATTCGCCCGATCCTTGACCCCGGTGACAAGGAAGTCACGATCCATCACGATATTGACGGTCCGGTGGCGGGCTTCGGATTGCGATTCTGGCACAGACTTACTTCCGAACACTCCGCAACCAACGAATTGTTGGAGAACCTCGACGTTGGAGTTGTCGGGATCACGTACAGTGACCGATACTTGTTTTCGCCGCTTTCAGTCGCATTACTCGCCGAGATAATCAAGGGGTTAAAGACATCCGTGGGGCCCGGACGCTGGGAATTAGCTTCGTTCAATATACGTACAACGCGAAGTGCGAACAACGAGGGAGGCGGAAGGAAAAATCGACTTTGGTCAAATTGGCCCGATACCAATGTGCGGGATGGCGTTTTGAGATCCGTTTTTCAAAGTCTTGGAATCTCCGCCAACGTCCAATTGTTCGAGAAATACCAGATGGAACACGGCCGTATTTTGGAGGTGGAACTCGCCGACGGAAAACAATTGACCGTCCGCCTCGATCAAGGCGTCGGTTACTGGAAAATCCCGCAATCGACGAATTATCAACTCGGACACTTCAACTTCTACAACGATCTCGGGCAGCAGTCTTCGGCGCTGCTTACCTTGACCGTACGAGTTGAGGGACAGTCGATGGCGACGCAGGTATTCGTAAAAGTGCGATAACCGTGGCGCGTAATTTCAGGACGCCAACTGGCGTGATTAGAATTTGGGTTGACAGGCCTGAGGTTGGGATCGTTAGTTGGTTGAATTACAAATGAAAGTCAGAAAGAAACTTATCGAAGTGGCGTTGCCGCTTGATGCGATCAACAAGGCGTGAGCCCGTGTCAAAAGTTGTGGAAATGATTTCGCATCCCTGTATGCCGTGGCATTAAAG
>JAKOSS010000942.1 GCA_029777145.1 Acidobacteriota bacterium
CGACTCCCGACTCCCGACTCCCGACTCCCGACTCCCGACTCCCGACTCCCGACTCCCGACTCCCGACTCCCGACTCCCGACTCCCGACTCCCGAGCGCCCTACTTCTGCTTCCGAAGCGATTCGCGTGCCCACTCGTTGGCGTCCGCGCTCGTGTGGCGGCCCTCTTCGATGATCTGATTGAATTTGTCTTCCTTTTGCCTAAATTCGGCGATCACCTTGTCGCGCTTCATGACGTCCTTCGGATCATAGCCTTCGGCCAGTAATTCGGCCGCCTGCCGGCGCTGCTCGAACGCTTCGATATATTTTTCAAGGCTGATGATCTTGAGGTCGAGGTACTGCCGGTAGTCCTCGTTGATGTTCATGTCCTTCGCTTTTTTCAGGGTATCGACAGCTTCGCCGCCTTCCTGCGAACCCGCGGTGATCTCGTCGACGAACTTATTCGAGAGTTCGCGCACCTTCTTCTCATCTTTTGCCTTGAGCGCTGTTTTGAGTTCTTCGTAGCGCGGTCCATTCTCCTTGAACCGCCTTTTGATATCCATCAGTTTGCCGTTTGCCTGCACGACAAGCGCCGCGGCGTCTTGGGTTTCGTCGCGCGAGAACAACGAGTCAGTCGTCTTTTTTCCACCGCCGCAGGCGCCGATGAGAACGGTCGCCGAGATGAGCAGCGCGAGGATCAGACGATCTCGTCCAGGTTTTGATTCGATCTTCGCCGCCATATAAATCCGTCTAAAACATAATGCGTCAACTGCGGCACGGCAAGCAGCGGGACGATGAACGTCTTCAGATTTCCCCATTCCCAATCTGCCCCGAACATCCAGTTCTTCTCGTGCCAGACGCCGCGGTTCCAGAATAATTCTTCGATATACGCCAGCGCCCACAACGTTGCCAGGAACGTCAGCCAGTTCGCCGACAGAGCGCGATAAATTCGGCCCGCATTCTCGCGGCGCGCACGGGCGTATACGTAAATCAGCGCAAAATACGGAACGCCGTGGATGATCACGTTGGTAACGGTGAATGCGTAGTCCGAGTTGAAAAGGACGATCCCGACGTACCAGCAGATCGCGGTTGTGGCGACAACGATATCCTTTCCGACATTTGAAAAGCCGGTCGTCGCGAACTGATAGACGGATTTGATCACATACGCGGTGAGTGCGGCGATGTAGGCCGGAAACAGGACGCGTTCGACGATCGTCGGGATGCTGTAGAAGTCATTTGCGACGAACCATTCGAAATTTCTCGGAAGGCTCGTCATCCAGTAGGCCAACGGGTAAACGCTCGCAAGATAGACGGCCGCCGAGTCGATCCACCAGGTGATCCGTCCGGTTTCGCCCAGTTTGCGTCGGTAAAGTGCGACCCAGCCGTATTGCTGCCGGACGAAGTGGAACACGGCGACGATCGCGAGCGCGCGCCAGAAGACCAGTTGACCTTCCGAATAAAGCGCGACGCCAACCAGATATCCGGCGAAAGGGACGAACGTGTAAAGCGCGATGCGTCGCTTGAATTCCTCGACGTCGAAATACACCCGGAATGTCGTCGACCAGACATGTGCGACATCGATCAGCAGCACGGCCGTGATCCACGTCCAGTCCGGCGACTCGCTGTTCAGGATTCCGATCTGCCAGCCAAGAACGAGCAAAAGGAGCGACGCCGCAGCGCTTCCGAGAAAGACGGTCAAGTCGATCTCTCGCGAAAAAAGCCAGTACTTGTTTGGGGCGATTTCCTGCATTTCGATCAGCCGGCGATCTCACGCGCCGCGCGCAAACCATGATAGAACGCCTCTTCGAAAAGCGCGATCCCGCTCAGGTCCGAATGCGCGAAATGGATGTTGCGATACGGTTTGGCTGCGGCGTCGCGCGCGCCCGACCACAAGAATCCGGTCCGCGGACTGATCATCGCGTGGCCCCAACGCATGACGTCGATCCGCTCGGTCAGATCGCGGATCTCGGGATGTGCGCGCGACAAATCGCTCAGGATGATGTCCGTCAGATCCGCGTGTCCGAGTCCGAAGAGTTTCGCCCGCCCGTTCTCCTCGGCGCACATCGGATAATAATAAGTGAAGACCGCCGGTCCGTAATCGAGCCCTTTTTGGTGCGTCGAATTAACGTAACCGAGCCCCGGACTTTCATAAAGCACGTTGTCCCAGGCGAGCGGAAAATCGCGCGGGAAACGGTTTTTTGGACGATCTTTCAAAAAGACGTTGGCGACGAACCACGCATTGTGCTCGAATTGCGACGCGAAGGGCGGCGGCGTTTCCTTGAAATCGCGGATCACGTATTTCGCGGTAAAGATCGGCGAGGCGTAGATCACTTTCTCCGAGTGGAATCCGCGAAGTTCATTGTCGCGGAGATAGACGACGTCGACGCCGCGATCCGTCGGAGCAATGTCGATGACCACCGATCCGAGCCGCGTTCGGTCTTTCGAACTCTCGAACAAGTGATTGACGAAACGGCCGTTCCCTTCTGGGAACGTGATGAACGGCTGCGACTCTTCACCGGATTTTCGGACGCGTGAACAGAAGTAGAACAGCCCGACCCACGCCGAGGTTTGATCCAGTTTGAGCCCGTAATCATCGCGGCAGGCGTAATCGCAGTACCAAAACAGCCGGTCCGAAGTGAATCCTTTTTGCCGCAGCCAATCGCCGAACGAGATCTTGTCGAGCTCGAGCGCGACCGCATCACGCGAGCATTCAGAAACAGGAAGAACAAACGCGCGCTTTCCCGAGCCGTCGCGCCAGTTGACCCACGAGTCGATCTCTTTTTGGAATGCCGCGAGTTGCGATTTTTCGTCCTCGCTCTCGCCGACATGCAAATAAAGTCCCTCGTACCAACGGCCTTTATAGAAGACACGTTCCTCGGGCTCGCGGCAAAGAAACTGCTCTTTGACGACGATCTCGCCGTTCGCTCCGCGGCCTTCGGTCAGGTTCATTTCGTCGAGAAGTGCCGCGAGGTCTTTGTTTTCCGCAAACGGAACGGGCAGATAATGCGCTCCCCACGGATAGCCGATCAGATCGTTTTTCCCGCTTTGCGCAGTGCCGCCGATGTGCGGTTCGAGTTCCAGCAGCGCGAAATCATTCAGGCCCGTTTTCTTGAGTTGATATGCGGCGCTCAGTCCGGCGGCGCCTCCGCCGACGATCGCGACCTTGACGTTCTCCCAGTTGGCGGCCGGAACCTCGGCGTTGCGGAACTCGCGGATGATGTGGCCGATGTTGACGCTGGCTCCGACGATCTCGCCGGCGACCTCGCGCGTCTCGGGCGTGTTCCGGCACGCGGCGAGCGCGAACGGTGCACCAAGAAAGGCCGTCAGAATTTCGCGTCTGGTCAGTCGCATGTGAACGTGAAAATGTTACCTATTCCGAAATAGCTGGAAACGGATAGCTGAGAACTGATAACTGCTATCCGTTATTAATTAACAGTTATCACCTGTTCCGAAATAGCTGAAAACGGATAGCTGAGAACTGATAACTGCTATCCGTTATTAATTAACAGTTATCACCTGTTCCGAAATAGCTGAAAACGGATAGCTGAGAACTGATAACTGCTATCCGTTATTA
>JAKOSS010000114.1 GCA_029777145.1 Acidobacteriota bacterium
CGACGCGAGATCTGATGCAGCGTCCGGGCAAAAACAGGGGGGCCGTCGACCGTCCTTGACTCGTACCTGATGCAGACGCGCCCGTCGGACTTGCGGATCAGGCGCATCGCCTCCCGCCGCGTCATTTCCGAAATGTTGGTGACGTTCAGCGCGCAATGACTGCAAAAGCGCACCTGATCGTTTCCGGTCATTCCATTCCAATCCTCGTGGCAAGGCTCGCTTACCGAAATCCGTTTGCCGTTGTACTTCTTCTTCATACCTTCTCCTGAACGCACTTCGACCGTCGTCCTTGCGTCCGCAAGAACCGTCAGGTAATTCAAATTTGCCAAATTGATCGACGCGCGGCACAAGCTCGCGCCAAAGACTAACCAGTTACAACCCCTTGATGCGTGACGAATTCCGATTGGTTGCAGGAGCCGTCCGAATTTCTTCCCGGCAAACGAAAGAATTCGTTTTGGAATCGGATTTTGCTAGACTGTATGAGCTCTCCGAATTTGAGGATTTTGAACCGCGGCACGGCCCCGGGCATCGGTTCGCATGTCGAAAGTTGAAGACGAATGGCGCCACCGCGAGCTGGAAAAATCTACCCGCACCCGAAGTTGTTTGGCCTCGCCGCGGCGCTGACCGTTCTGCTTGCCTTCGGACTTCCGGCACTCGCCCAACAGGAATTTGAGAAGAAGAAGATCGCCGATCCGATCGAGGTTACGTTCGAGGGAAACGACCGCGACCTGTCGGCCGCCGAGCAATACCGTTTGATCGCCCGCGGCGCCGTCGGAACGGAATTTTCGGCAGTCAAGGTACGCGAGGCGATCCAGAGGGTTTACGATACGGGCCGTGTCGCGTCCGTTAGTGTGGAAGCCGAGCCGGGTGCGGGAGATACGGTGAGGCTGCGATTCGTGATCAAGCGCAAAACGCAGGCAAGCTCGGTTTCCGTGAAACTCGGGAAGTACACCGGCGAACCTGTTTCCGAAGACGAATTGCTTTTCAAACTCAACCTTCTCGCTCCCGGAACGGCGGTGAGCGAACAGGTCTTGCAGTCGAACGCCAACACGATCCTCGAGTATCTTCGCGATCGCGGCTATTACAATTCCGAGGTCAAATATACCCAGACACCGCTCGCGAACGACAGCCAGGTAACCGTCCGCTTTGACGTCACGCCGAACGCCCAGGCGAAGGTCGGCGCGTTCAATATCGAGATCGACGGTTTTGATCCGGCGAAGATCCGTCCAAAGCTTCAGCTCAACGAGAAAGGAGCGTTGTTCTCGCGTGAAAAACTTTTGAACGACGTCGAACGGATCAAGAAAGCGTTGCGTGAGGAGGAACGCTACGCGCCCGAACTGAGCGAACCTCGGGTCGTCTTCGACTCGGACACCAACTCGATCGAAGTCACGTTGAGCGGCAAGGTCGGCCCGGCGGTGAAGGTCGAGATCGATGCCGCGAAAGAAAAGGTCGGCAGCGGAACGCAGGCGAAACTCCTGCCGATCCTCAGGGAAGGAAGCATCGATTACTCGGCGATCGTCGAGGGCGAACGACGACTCGAGAACTACTTTCAGGAACAAGGATATTTCTTCGCCGACGTCACGCCTGTTTGCTCGGTCGATCCGGCGTTTGCCGAAGGCGACGCGAGCTTCACGGAGAACGGAACCGAAATGCTCTGTTCGGCCCTTGCGGGAGCCGAACTGCAGGGCCGCACGGTCGACATCAAGTACATGGCCGACCTGAACCGTCAGTTCAAACTCGTCGACATCCGCATCGCCGGAACGAATCTGCTGCCGGTCGACGAGGTTAAGACGGTACTTGAGTCGCAGGAAGCCTCGGCACTCGGCGTCATTCCGTACCTGGGTTATGGCCGCGGTTACACGAGCACGGAACTTTTGCGGGAAGACCGCGACACGATCCAGTCCCTGATGCGCGAGTTGGGGTACCGCTCGGCGACGGTGACCGTCCGCCAGGGCGTTTCTCCGAACGGCGAGGACCTGATCATCACGTTCGTGGTGAACGAGGGCCGGCCGACACGAATCGACGAAGTTCAGATCATCGGAAATTCCGCGTTTTCGGAGTCGGAACTCAAGACCAAACTGCCGAACCTCATCGGACAGAACTACTCGCGCGCGCGAATTCGCAACGGCGTCAAAAAGCTCGTCGAGTTTTACTCGAATCAGGGCTTTTACGAAGCCGGGATCAACTTCGAGATCGAGGAAAAATCGTCGGACGAAAGCGAGGACCGCATCAAGGTCATTTACCGGATCGGCAACGAAGGCAAAAAAGTCCTCATCAGCCGGATCCTGATCAGCGGAAACGACCGGACGTCGCGCGACGCGATCCTCCGGGCGATGAATCTCGAGGCCGGCAACATACTTCGTTCCGCCGACATTTTTGCAAGTGAACAGAATCTGTACGCGACCGATGCTTTCAAACGGGTCGAGATCAAGACCGAGCCCGCCGGCGAAGCGCCTGACGGCAACCGTCTGATGGACGTGCTGGTGAACGTCGAGGAGCAGGCACCGCGGCTCATTACCTACGGAGGCGGTTTCTCAACCGATTCGGGACCGTTCGGTTCGTTCGACATCAGGCATTACAACCTGTTCGGAAAATTGCAGCAGGGCGGCGCGCGGATCCGTATCAGCCGGCTCCAGCAGATCGTCCAGTTCGACTATGTGAATCCGCGATTCATGGGCGACGGCAAGACCGAGGATAATGTCAAACGGTTCTCGCCGCTCACCTTTACCGCGCAGTACCAGCGCGATTCGACGGTCACCCGTTTTTTCCGGTCGGCGTTCGACAAGGGAACTTTCGGGATCGTTCAGCGGATCGACGCGAACGGAAATCCGATCGACGAGTTCGGAAACAACGTCAGCGATCCGACGATCAATCGTCTGACACTGACCGCGGAAAGCAGCCGGACCCTTAACGCGAAGGAGCGCAGCCTGATCTTTTTCCGGTACCGCTTCGAGGACGTGCGGCTGTATAACGTCGACAGTCTTCTGATCAAGGATCTGCTGCTTCCGGACGCCAAGATTCGGATCTCGGGATTCGGCGCGACGTACGTCCGCGACACGCGCGAAAACTGCAATAACCGCTCTTCGGTTCTCGAGATAATCTCAAAGGGCGAACCGGGCGAACCCTGCCGATATAATCCGGGCGATCCGACGAAAGGCGAGTACGTCACGGCGGAATACAACATCAGCATGCCGTTTCTCGGTGCGAACATCGGATTCCAGAAGTTCCAGGCATCGTATTACCGGTTCTACACCCTGAAATTTCTGAAGAACACGACGCTCGCCGGGCGTGCCGTTCTCGGATTGGCGAACGTCTTCTCAAAACGAACGCGATTCAATTCGGTTCAGTTTCCCGATCTCAACGGCATTCTTCCGATCAGCGAACGATTCTTCGCCGGCGGATCGACGTCGATCCGCGGGTTCGACTTCGAATCGGCCGGGCCGCGCGTCGTCATCGTTCCGCAAGGCACCTTCCGCGATCAGACCGGACAGATCGTGACGCTCAACCCGTTCACCGTGCCGTTCGGTGGAAACGCGCTCGCGATCGTCAACCTCGAGGCTCGCATCCCGCTCAGCAAATCCGTTCGCGCGGTACCTTTCTACGACGGCGGGAACGTCTTCCGGCGTGTCGGGGACATATTCAATCCGCCGGACGTTACGCCCGGTGACGAGTTCCGGCAGAATCTTCGTGCGATCTGGACCCACACCGTCGGGATCGGTTTCCGCATCAAGACGCCGGTCGGCGGCGAATTCGGTTTCGATTACGGCTATCTTTTCAATCCGCCGCGGTTCCTGATCCCGCAGCAAAATGCCCCCAGCGCCGTCTATCAGGTGCGCCAGGGGCAGATCCATTTCAGATTTTCACAAGCCTTTTAGTTGATCGCGTTCGAGACGATATGGCTTTCGTCCAGCTCGACCAGAAAACTCTCGTCGGTGACTTCGACCGTCTCCACGATCAGGTTCTCGGGTTCGAGCCTGACGGTTTCCGGCTGTTTCGCACGTGCTGGCGGCGTCGCCGGTTGCGCCCGTTGCGGTTGTTGCGGAGCACTCTTCTCGAGTTCTTTCGGCTGCATTTCGACCGTCTGCTTCGCCTTAATCGCGGCGGATCTCAGTCGCTTGCGCCGGATCTTGACCTCGTACATTGCCTTGTCGGCGTTGATCAGCAATTGATCGAGCACCTTTCCGCCGCTTGGATACGTGGCCGCGCCGACGCTGATACCGACGCGCGCGAACCGGCCGTCGCCGATCGGAAGGACGAAGTTTGACACCGCCTTCTCGATGCGCTGGCAGAGTTCATTGACGGAACGGTCGTCGGTTTCAGGAATGATCGCGACGAACTCGTCGCCCGCGTACCGCGCAAGGAAATCGTAGTCGCGAAGCTGTCCGCGCATGACCTTCGAGATCTCCTTGAGGAGCTTGTCGCCGACCTTGTGGCCGAAAGTATCGTTGACCGCCTTGAATCCGTCGAGGTCGAGCATGAGAAGCTGAAACTTCGAGTCGTTGCGGTCGGCGCGGGCCGATTCCTTTTCAAACTGGATCTGCAGGCTGCGCGCGTTCGGAAGACCGGTCATCGGATCGGTCAGCGCGCGGGATTCGGTCTCCGCGTGATTGATCGACTTGAAGATCGCGTCGGCGGCGATGCGTGAAACCGTCTCGAGCAAGCGCAGGTGTTCGTCTTCGTACTCGGCGATCGTGCACGAATAGATCGAGACCGCGCCGAGGAGTTTTTCCTTGGCGATCAGCGGGAGCGACGCCATTGCCGAATAGTCCTTCTTCAAAGTGACCTGGCTCAACGAGAAATCGAGATTCGGAACGTTCGACGCGACGGCCTGCCGCTTCTTCAGCGCGAACCCGGTTCCGCCCTCGCCGGATTTGACGTAAGCGCGCTTGAGTTCAGCGTCGTTGACGCCTTCGGTATAAACGGCCTGAGCCTCGTCCGTCAGTTCGTTGTGCTGGTAGATGACGCACGTATCAAACGGAACAAGTTCCCTTATCTTTTGTGCGAACAGCGTGTAGATGTTCTCGATCGAGAGCGACGAACTGAAGGTCCTCGCGAGCTCGTAAAGCGTGAATACCTCGCGGTTGGCGCGTTTGATCTGCTCGATGTAGCTGCGGTTCTCTTCCTCCGGCGTTCCGGCCGATTCGACCGAAACCACGTCCGAATCATAGTCGAGATTCCTGGCCGAGATCAGTTCTTCGAACTGCGTCAGATTGCGGCAGAAAACGTCGACGATCGTCGGGTCGAACTGCGAACCGGCGCCGTTGACCAAGAACCTTCTCGCTTCCTCTCTTGATACCGCGGCGCGATACGGCCGGGCGCCGCGAAGCGTGTCGTAGGCGTCGGCGACCGAAAGAATTCTCGCGGTCAGCGGTATCGTTTTCGCCTTCAATCCGTCGGGATAGCCCGTTCCGTCCCAACTTTCGTGATGATGACGGATCGTCGGGATCACCGGATTGCTGAATCCGATCGACTCAAGGATCGACGCGCCGACCGAAGCATGGATCTTGATCTTCTCCATTTCGGCCGGTGTCAACCGACCGGGTTTATTGAGAATATGGTCCGGGACGGCGAGTTTGCCGATGTCATGAAGCAACGCTCCGGTACGCAGCGCCTGAATCTCGTCATCCGGCAGCCCGAGACTCTCGCCGATTCCGACCGCGTAAATCTGCGTCCGCAAGACGTGTCCGCGGCCGACCTGGTCGCGCGCGTCGATCGCCGTCGCCAGCGCCTCGACCGTCGCGAGGTGAATTCTGCTCGCTTCTCCGATCTCCCTCACCTTCTGTTCGAGCCGGTCATGATGGATGCGGTAGGCGAGGTGTCCGACGACGGCCACGGCCAGCATCACCCAACCGAAGGCAAGTCCAAAGAAGACGAGGACGAAGTTGAGAAGGAGTGTCGCCGCGAGACTCACAAAATACGGGACCGTTGTCCGGACGAACTGCGCCCTGACCGTCTCGTAGATCGCTTCCTTGCCCTTCACGAAGGCGTAAAGAATGTTGAAGAATCGGGTGACGCCGAAGTGAACGACTGCGGCGACCGCCAGCAACACTGCCATGACGGGGGTTGCGATCGGCGCGTCGCTTGGAAATCCGACGTCGGCTCCGGCGATACGAGAGACAGCGATCGTGAAGACGAGTGCCGACGCGAGTCCGGCAACGATATTGTTGAAAACGCTGAAGAGCCAATCGAATCGGTCCTTGTCCGTAAAGTTCAGTCGCGCCAGCGACGCGGCCCCAGACAGCAGAACGGCTCCCGGAACTCCGAGCCAGATCATGCCGAAAAGAACCGTCAACTCCTTCGCCGAATATGTGATGCCGGACCTCGAGATCGTCGCCTGGTGCTGGTTGACCAGAGCCGAGATCGCGAGCGCGACCGCAAAATTCGCCAATTTCTGTCCCGGGAAATCGATGATCTCGTAAACGGCCAGTCCGCACGCGGCGGCGCTTGCCATCAGCATCAATCCCCAGAAGAGGTTGGTCGGCAGATTTGTCGTCGATCCTTCTTTTGGCATCATTTGTTTCCCTTCGGCAATTTCCCGCGGCGGGCGAGGTCTGTCAGGCCGGCGAAAATCCAACCTTTCTAATTCATTTTCCATACCAATCGGCCAAGTACTTTTCCGGCAACACTTACGCTTTTTTTCGTAGGTTTTTGTCGGTCACAATGAACGATACGTTGATCGATTGGCATCAAAATGAACGGGGCGACGACGGCATCCGTCGTGAACGCGGGGCATTTCGAGGGTTAAAATCAAATCCCGATTACGATAAAATTGCTTTGCATCGGAGCGTGAGAATTGTTGCTGCAGGGGTTCGGCGCATCCCTAAGTCTCAATTCTACAACGAATAGTGAGATTCTGACAATATGTTTTTTGGACCGCGAAAATCGACATTTGGACTGTTTCCGACGCGCTTGATCCATTTGTTTATTGTCATTTTCGCTGTCGCCGGCGTCTCTCGGGCGCAGTCAGGCGACGATACAATCAGGGTCGAGACCGAGCTGACGGCCGTTGAGGTGACTGTCACGGATTCGGACGGAAGGCCCGTGCGCGGTCTGACGTCGAAGGATTTCAAGCTGTTCGAGGACGGCCGTCCGACCGATGTTTCGTTCTTTCAACCGGTGCTGCGCGAATCGGGAAACCGGCCGCTCTCGGTCGTTTTTCTACTCGACGTTTCCGGCAGCATGACCGTCGAAGAACTCGGGGTACTGCGCGACGCGTTGCGGCAATTCGTCGGACGGCTGGCCAATTCGGAATCCTATTTTGCGTTGATGACGTTTGGAATGGAGGTCAAAACGCTGCAGGAATTCACGAACCGACCGGAAAAGCTCGAGAAATCATACGCCAAATTGGTTCGGGCCGACGATGGGTTGTCGACCCACGCATACGATGCGGTCGACACGGCCGTGCGATTGCTGAGCCGGAAGTCGCCGAAATCGATCCGCGGACGCTTTCCGCGTCGGGCGATCATTTTGGTCACCGACGGTTTTCCCGTCGGCGACACGGTGACGCCGGCAACTGTGATCGAACGGGCGAATGACGCCGAGACTTCGGTGTATTCCGTGATCCTTCCGTCGTTTTCGCGATTGCAAGGCAAAAAGAAGCCTTTGCCGACGCTTCTCGAGACGAGCGGACTGATCGAGCGGACGGGCGGAAAATCGTTCTACGCGACGGATCGAAATTTCGAAGAATTGTTCGAGAGTCTGGCGGTTGAGATCACTTCGTCGTACGTCCTGGCGTTCTACCCGGCATCCGGGCCCGACGGCGGATCGCATGAGATACGGGTGGAAGCTCCCCCCGGAATGAAGATCGTGCAGAACAGAACTCGCTACAAGCGAATCGGGAAATGACGTTCAATAGCGGTCGTCGTCGTATTCGTACGAGTCACCGTCATAGTCGTCGTAGTCGTCAGATTTTTCTTCCTGATACAGGTCCAATTCAACCGGATCGAGGCCGACCACTTCGAGATCGGACCCGCATTCGTCACACGTCACAACATCGCCTTGCTCCGAGTCCGCATCGACGTAAACTTCTTCATCACATTCAGGGCAAATTGCAGTCGGCATCGTTGATTTCTCCAAAGGGACGACCGGTCAACAAATCGTAAAGCTATACCTGTCAATAAGTTATCTCAACTACAGGCGTACCTGACGACGCTCGCATCGTGAGCGCCTCGGTCCGGGTTTTGAATAGTTTTCAATTTGTTTTCAGGTGATAATTATTAGATATTATTCATTGATTTTTTCAAATTTCAAATCCGTTCGGCGAAAAATGCGCTTTCCTTTTGAACTCAAAAAACACCGCCGATTCGACGTCGTCGGATTCGGAACGAACGCCGTAGATTATCTCATTCGGGTGCCGAATTACCCCGAATTCAACTCGAAGATCGAACTGACGGATTACGTCCAGGCGGCCGGCGGAGAGATCGCCACAACGATGGCCGGACTCTGCCGTCTCGGGGCAAGAACGGCCTACGTCGGTCGATTTGGCGACGATCCCGAAGGCCGGTTCGGCTTGGATTCCCTGCGGACCGAAGGCGTCGACCTGACGTACGCCGAGTCGATAAACGGGGCGCGGACGCAGATCGCGTTCATCGTCATCGACATCAGAAACGGTGAAAGAACGGTGATCTGGAAACGCGATGCGGCTCTCGGTTACACGCCGGACGAGGTGCCGCTCGATTCGGTTGCCGACTGCGGGATCCTGCACTTCACGCCGCATGACGCCGCCGCATGCCTGAAACTGGCGCGGGCGGCGAAATCGGCCGGCGCGATCATTTCGATCGACATCGACAACATCTTCGACGGGATCGAGGACGTGCTTCCCTTGGTCGATATTCTCGTCAGTTCCGAAGAGTTTCCAAAGCGTTACCTGGGAATTTCGGATCGCGAATCGGCGCTGCGCGAATTTCACTCGCGTTACGGCTGCGCGGTCGCCGGAATGACGCTCGGCGAGACGGGCTCGCTGCTCTTCTGTGACGGTCAGTTCGTCCGGACGCCCGGATTTGCCGTGCCGGGCGGATGCAAGGACACGACCGGCGCCGGCGACTCGTTCCGAGTCGGACTTCTATGGGGTGTTTTGCAGAACGAAAGCGTTGAAGAGACCGCGCGGATGGCGAACGCGGTCGCCGCCCTGAAATGCCGCGCCGTCGGTGCCCGTACCTCGCTTCCAACCGTGGCCGAGCTGTCCGAACTGATCAGCTAGTCATCGAAAACGATCTCGCCGAAGCGCTCCGGGACGTGGAAGTTCGGAAGCTGCGTCAACGTCGGCGACCATGCAAGGTATCCCCGTTCCGGATCTTTCCCGACGCACCTGAACAAATTCCCGCGCCACGCGTCGCCTCCAACCGGCTTCGATCCGAGCGAGGTCCAAGGTATCGCCATCGACATCGACACGCGGTCATCCGCCACCAATGCTGCCGCTTTCATACCGGAGACGAAATCCCAATCAGTTTCGCGCCGATCAGGCATCTGATGGATCGCGAGATCGATCCATTCACCGGTCGGTGACACTTCAAATTCGAAATAACGTCGCGGCTTTTCCCGGTTCGGCGCGATGAATATCTCGCAGACGTCAAAGTCCCACAGACCGATCTTCTTGGCGGTCAAAATTGGTTCGGGATTGAGATTCAGCGGGTCGGTGCACGCCGCATCGAAGCGAACATACAGCGATTCATCGGACCAGAGAAGGCGAATTTCGACGCGGCGTCCCGCAGGCGCCGGCTCGCCGGACCAATAGCGAGCGATCGATCCCGGATCGGCAATTGACCACGATTCGTGATCAAGAACCGACGAGTCGAAGTCCGTCGCGACGCGTTTGGCTTTGATCTTCATTCGCCGATTATCTTGACGAGCACGCGTTTGCGGCGTCCGCCGTCGAACTCGCCGTAGAAGATCTGCTCCCATGGCCCGAAGTCGAGATCGCCGTTCGTGACAGCCACCACGACCTCGCGCCCCATTACCTGCCGCTTCATGTGAGCATCGGCGTTGTCCTCGCCGGTATCGTTGTGCCGGTAGCCGCTGACAGGTTCGTGCGGCGCGAGTTTTTCGAGCCAGACCTCGTAATCGTGATGAAGTCCGCGCTCGTCGTCGTTGATGAAAACCGAGGCCGTGATGTGCATCGCGTTGACGAGCACGAGTCCCTCGGAAACGCCGCTTTCACGAAGACACTGCCGGACGTCCGAGGTGATGTTGAGAAAGGCGCGCCGACCCGAAACGTTGAACCAAAGTTCCTTTCGATAGCTTTTCACGATCTTATTTCCCCGTATTGAAGACTGTCTTGAACGCCATCTTCGCGAGTTTCCAGGTGCGGTCAAGATCGATCTTGCCGCCTTCCTCATCGCGGCCGAGAAGTTTGTCGACCACGAGCTTGCGAAGATCGCGTCCCTCGCGTTTGAGCATGAATTCCTTCGCGTACGGTTTCGCCGTTTCGAAGAAATTGAATTCCGGATCGGTTATGATCCCGATCCCCTCAAGCGTCATCAGCGCACGCATGATGTAGGTGAAATTCGACGGCAGCCGGAACGGATAGTCGTACATGACGTCTGCCAAGTCGTAGGTCAGCTCCTTGAAATTGACCTCTTTGAGCTTCAGGTTCAGATGAAAACTGAACATCTTCTCGACGACCGGCCGGACGATCTCGGGATTCGCTCCGGGCTTGAGGAAATCGAGATCGATCAGATCCTGAGCGATCCCCGCCGGATCTTTGCCGACGACATGGAAGAAGGCGTCGATCATCTTCGCCTGCAACTTCGGTGTGATCCGTCCGACCATGCCGAAATCGAAGAACGCGAGACGACCGTCGGGCATTACGAGCAGGTTTCCGGGATGCGGGTCGGCGTGGAAGAAGCCGTCCTCGAGCAGCTGTTTCAGATACGTTCTGATCAGCAGACGGTTCACCTTTTCGGGCGAGATGTTGCGCGCTTTCAGATCTTCGAGCGCGGTCACTTTCGTTCCATGGATGAACTCCATCGTGATGACCTTCGAGGTCGTCGCGCTCCAATAGATCCGCGGCACGTGGATGTTCGACCAATCGCGGAAACTGTCGCGAAATCGTTCGGCATTCCGTCCCTCGGCGGCGTAATCCATCTCCTCGTGGATCGTCTCGTCGAACTCACGCAACATTCCGCTCCAGTCGGCATTCTCGCTCAGTGCCGGAAAGCGCTCCGCGAATTTTGCGACCTTGCGCAGGATCTCGATGTCGCCGCGGATCATTCCCGCGAGATTCGGACGCTGAACCTTGACCGCGACCTCTTCGCCGGTGAACAGCTTCGCGCGGTAAACCTGGCCGAGGCTTGCGGCCGCGACGGGTTCGATATCGAATTCTTCGTAAACCTCGTTGATCTTCTTTTCGAGTTCCTTTTCGATCCTCGCGAATGCGATCTCGTTCGGGAACGGCGGAACCGAATCCTGCAACTCGCCGAGCGCCTTCACGAACGGCAACGGCAAAAGATCGGGCCGCGTGCCCATCGATTGGCCGATCTTGATGAAGGTCGGCCCGAGTTCGATCAGTTTCTCTTTGAGCCAAACGGCCTGACGCTCCTGATTCAGATCCTTGTTCTGCTCAGAACCGAGGAAAACACGACGCACGAGCAGCATGAACCAGTGGAAGAACGCGAGACGGATCGAATAGAGCTTCTCGCCGTAAACCGCCATCCGTGTGAGCCGGCTCGCCGTCTCCATGCGCGCCCGTGCTTGCTTGAGATGCTGTGCCCGGTGCAGCTCATATTGATCGAGATAAAGGAGTAGAGAGAGTTTCCCGAGTACCGAGGAAACCTGAAAGAGTCTCCAAAAACCGCGCCAGCCATGATAACTGCGCTCGACGGCGGTCTCACGATCGATCAGGAAACGCTCTTCGGCGATCAGATTCTCGTTGCTGATCTGTTTTGAGATTGGCAGAATCTTTGTCGGCACGAGTGCGTGCTCGCCGTCGCTTTCGACGACCGGCACGATCGCTTTTTCCTTAACTGCCAGCCCGCTGCTTTCTTCCATCGCAAACCCCTTGCAAAAACTTCATTAGAATCACAAAAAACGAAGCGGTTTGCAAAAAAGTTCGCGCGGGCTGTCGCTAAACGACCTCAAGTTGGTTGTGGACGCCGCGGCGTTTGAAATAACTCTCGGCGCGGGCGCTGTCTTTTTGGATCTGTGCGCGTAGTTCATCGATACCGTTGAATTTGCGTTCGTCGCGGATGCGATGCAGGAATCGAACGCGGAGGACCTCGCCATAAAGATCACCGTCAAAGTCGAATACGAAGGTCTCGATCGACGGAAGTTGGTCGTCGTCAAACGTCGGACGGACACCGACGTTTGTGATGCTTCGTCTCCAGACGCCGTCGATCAGCGAGGCCGTCGCATAAACGCCGTACTTCGGAATTACGCGGTTGACGGGTTTTAGATTCGCGGTGGGAAATCCGATCGTACGCCCGCGTTCGAGCCCATGAATGATCTGTCCCTCGACGCCGTACGGACGTCCGAGCATTCGCCTCGCGAGGTTTACCTTTCCGTCTGCCAGCAGGCTTCTGATCTTCGACGACGAGATTCGTGTGCCGCGAAGCCTCACTTCATCTACTTCGTCCGCGAAGAATCCGAGTCTCGCGCTCATGCGGCGCAACAGATCGATATTGCCCCCGCGATTCTTCCCGAATGCAAAGCCGGCGCCGAGATAAACCTCTTTCGCGTCCAGCCGCTCGTGAACGATGTCGGTCAGGAAATGCTCGGCGTCGATCGCCGCAAATTGCTTGTCGAACCTGATCACGATCGCCTGCTCGATCCCGAGGAAATCGAAGTTCGCGAGTCGTTGGTCAAGCGTTTGAAGCAGCGGCGGCGCGTTGTTCGGATGAAGTACCGCGCGCGGATGCGGATCGAATGTGATAACTGTTGGGACGGTGCCGGTCGCGGCGGCTCGCTCGACAAGCTTCTTCATGATCGCCTGATGGCCGAGATGCAGTCCGTCAAAGACACCCAGCGTGAGCGTCGTTCCGCGCAAAATCCCGGCATTATCGGTTCCGTGAAATACGTTCATGAAAGATTCGGTGGATTTTGTTCGACGGTCGAAAATCATTCAACAACCAGTTCATCGTACGCAAATTCAACGTTATCAGGCAAAAGGCGCGAGTCGCGCGCATGCAGGATGTCGTGATTCATATGCGTCAGAAACGCCCTTTTCGGTTTGATCTGTTCAATATACGCAAGCGCTTCATCAAGACACAAATGCGTCGAGTGCGGTTTGATCCGGACACAGTCGAGAACGAGGACATCGAGATCGCGGAGTCCGTCGAGCGTCTCCGGCGGAATGATCTTCAGATCGGTCGCGTACGCGAAATCATTGAACCGGTAGGCGATCACCGGCAGCTTTCCGTGGGTCACTTCGAGCGGAATCACCTCGAGATCCCGTCCGAACGAAAACGTCGAATTGTGAAGAACCGTGTGCGGGATCAGTTGCGGCAATCCGCCGCCGAAGTGGACGGGTTCGAAAACGTATCTGAAGATCCGTCGGAGGTCAGTCCAGGCGATTTCGTTCGCGTAAACGCCCATCGCGCCGTAGCGGAAGTTGAACGGACGAATGTCGTCGAGCCCGAAAACATGATCGACGTGGCAATGGGTTATGAAAACGGCATCGAGCCGCTTGAGTCCGGCACGCAGCGCCTGTTGACGAAAATCGATCGAGGTATCGACAAGAATGGATTTCCCGGCGTGCTCGATCAGAACCGAAACGCGCAATCGCTTGTCGCGCGGATCATTCGACAGGCAAGTCTCACATTCGCAACCAATAGTCGGCACGCCCGTCGATGTTCCGGTTCCGAGAAAGGTCAATCTCATCTTTTTCAGTTTTGGAACTTTAGAAAGTTTTGAAAGTTCTGAAAGTTTAGGAAGTTTTGAAAGTTTGGGAAGTTTTGAAAGTTTTGAAAGTTTGGGAAGTTTTGAAAGTTCTGGAAGTCTTGAAAGTCTCGGGTGTGAATAGACCGAATCCTCCCCAAATGTTGAAGCCGTTCCCAAACTTCCTCAACTTCCCAAACTTTCAAAACTTCCTCAACTTCCCAAACTTTCAAAACTTCCTCAACTTCCCAAACTTTCAAAACTCCCCAAACTTTCAAAACTTCCCGAACTGTCAAAACTTCCCGAACTGTCAAAACTAGTTACTCCTTAGGTGGTTGCTCAACGCGAACAACATCTTCCCAATTTCATCAAGTCGATCATAAAGATCAACAAACTCCGCCGAAGAAACAAATTCGAGATCGAGTGCCAGGTAAAGATGCGATTTTGTTTCCGCGACCGAACCAATCGAAATATTCAGGAAGTTCGCGAAGTCTCTATTTGAGCGTCTGCCCTGTCCTTCGGCGATATTGGCCATTATGGAAGTCGTCGATCGGCGGATCTGGCCCCTCAGTTCGAAATCCTTACCGAAATCGCCTTGTCCCGAACTGACGTAGATTTCTTTTGTAAGGGTACGCGCTTTTTGCCAGGCTTGAATGTCTTCAAACCTTCTGAAAGTTGCCATGAGATTGGTTCCCCTTTTTTTGAGTTTCCGAGCTACAGCAAATTAGCAAATGTGGACCGCATCTCAAAGAAAATTCTTCTTAATCTTTCTAAACGTCCCGAACTTCCCCAACTTTCAAAACTTCCTCGACTTCCAAAACTTCCTCGACTTCCAAAACTTCCCCAACTTTCAAAACTTCCCCAACTTTCAAAACTTCCTAGACTTCCAAAACTTCCCCAACTTTCAAAACTTCCCCAACTTCCTAAACTTTCTTCCCAAGCACGTCGCCGGCCGAGAATTTCTTGGCCGCTTGCTGTTTCAGGCGTTCCTCGGTCGCGCGCATAAGCTGGACGTACTGCATTCGAAGGTCGCCGAGCAGTCCGTCGAGGAGCCGAGATTCCTGCGGATGAAGATTTCCCTTCGTTTTGTCGCGTAGCATTCCGAGTACGTCGAGCCAGTACTTCGCGGAATCGAGATCGAGCTGGCGTTGGCCGGTCGCGGGGTGCGGCATCGCGCCGAGCGCCGCCGCAGCATTGGTCGCAAGCGTCGAGAGGAAATTCACGAAACTGGCCGGATCATCCGCACCGGGAATTTCCTCGGATTCAAGTTCAGATTCCGGATCGACCGGCGAAAGTTCTGCTTCGGCGACCGGAGCATCAACCG
>JAKOSS010000943.1 GCA_029777145.1 Acidobacteriota bacterium
ATTTTTTGTTTACCTTTGCTCCGGAAGACTTGAGATCACTTTTCCGTCTGCCGACATAAAATCGAGCTTTGGTGTTCCGTCCCGGCCGACATACATCCTGATGCGCGACCGGCCGTTTGAATCGTAGAGCGTGACCTCGGACTCCTCCAGGTCGTTCCGTCCCACGTAAACGCGTGTCGGCGACTGGTTCGATTTGTTCAATTCCTCCGACGCCCTGGTCTTCAAGTCGCCGTCGGACATTCTCGCGATCTCTTCGCGTTTCGCAAGGTAATCCGATAGCGGGATCTCCGGACGTTCCCAGATCTGCAATCCCGCACGGTACTTTCCGGAATGATCGTTGTAAACCAGCGCCATGACCTGCGCCTGCTTATATTTGTCGAACGACAGCCCTTGATATGCGCCGTACTTTCCGCCTCCCTCGACGGCGCCAAACACCAAGCCGCCGTTCTCATCACCGAGTCCGTTGTAAAAGAGCATTCCGCCAGGGCGTTCGGTCTTCCATGACCGGCCGTTAATTACCGGGTCCGGCATTCTGGCCGAATTGGCTAATACCATTAGCAATTGACCGTTCTTTTCGCGCACGTTCAGACGCTCAACGTCGATCTCGGAAAACTTTCCGCGCGTTGAAGTGAATGCCGATACCGCGATCACAAGGAGGGTCGCAGATGAAAGGTACGCGTATATTTCGAGAAACCGCAATCGTTTTCGTAGGTTCTTCATAGCTTTTGGATATCGTCGCCTTGCAATGGAAACACCGATGATCGGCCGGTTGTGACTTCATTTTTGCACGAGCCCGGCAAATGGCAATTCCGCGCGCATTCCAAGTTTCATGATTCGACACATTTCAGTTAGAATTGACGGAGCCCAAAATCGATCGATTAGCCAGATGAAAATTGTTCTTGCAGACGACGGAACGTCGTCGGAAAAGTCCTTCAATCAGAGCGTAATACGCGTCGGACGTGATCAGAGCGATTGCCAGTTCGTCTTCGAGTCCGGCAAGTTCCCGATGGTTTCCCGTCGGCACGCCGAAATTCGTTGGGACGGCGGCCGATGGTATCTGGTCGACCTGAATTCGACGTACGGAACGTACGCGAACGGCGACCGCGTTTCACAGCCCAGACCGATCGAGGTTGGGGACGTTCTGCAGTTCGGAACCCAAGGGCCGACGTTGCGGGTCGTCTGGTTCGAGGTCATCACAAACTCGATGGGCGGATCGCAGGCGCAGCCAATGACGCCGTCGATGTCAGCGCCTCCATCCATGGCACAGCCGCCGTCGATGTCCGCGCCTCCATCCATGGCACAGCCGCCGTCGATGTCCGCGCCTCCGTCAATGGCCCAGCCGCCGTCGATGGCGCAGTCGTCGATTTCAGGCAGTCCGGCGCAACTCGATTTCGTCCGTTCGACGACACATTCATCTCCGTTCCGCATCACGAAACCACAGATCTGGCTCGGCCGTGATCCGTCGTGCGACATCGTTTTTGATCCGGACGAAGTGATGGTCTCGCGCCGACATGCGCAGATCGTCGAAAACAACGGCATCTATCTCATTACCGACAACAACAGTTTCAACGGCACACTCGTCAACGACGTCCGGATCTCGGCGCAGACACCGCTTTATCACGATGATGAAGTGACGCTCGGAATGGGCGGTCCGGTCCTGCGCTTCAACTCGCCGTCGCGGGTCGCTCCGAAAGGCGCAAGCCGCGCCGGACAGCGCGCCGTCGCGATCGAACAAGCCGTCGATCTTTCGCAATTCGTCGAATCGATCGGCTCAAAGACAATGGTCGCGAATGTCGGGAACATCTCGCAGAAGATCTCGACCGACCAGTCGAGTCAGCCGACGCTGTTGATGACGCTGAATTTCGCGTCGAAACCCGAGCTCACCGTCGGCCGTGCCGAGACATGCGACATTCGTCTCGACGGACTTCAGATCTCGAACATGCACGCGCGGTTGTTGCAGACCGGCGGCGGCATCGTGGTCGAAGACCTGAATTCGACCAATGGCGTTTACGTCAACGGAACGCGCATCTCGCGCCAAAATATATTTCCCGGCGACAACGTACAGATCGGGTCGTTTCTGATCCAGATCGACCAGGCGAGCAATATCGGCGTTTTCGATACGCGGTCCAAGACGCGGATCGATTCCGTCAATATCACGAAAGACGTCAAGAACCGTTCCGGCGGCGGCATGATCAGGCTTCTCGACAATGTCTCGCTGTCGATCCTGCCGAACGAATTCGTTGGACTGCTCGGACCTTCCGGCGCCGGAAAATCGACGTTCATGGACGCGCTCAACGGCATGCGGCCGGCGTCGGGCGGAAGCGTTCTGATCAACAATCTCGATCTTTACGAGCATCTCGATTCGCTTAAGCAATCGATCGGCTACGTCCCGCAGGACGACATCATTCACCGCGAACTGACGGTTTACCGGACGCTTTATTACGTCGCGAAATTGCGTCTGTCGGGTGACGTGTCACGTTCCGAGATCGACCAGATCATCGACGAGGTGATGGACGTGACCGGACTCAGCGAGCGCCGGAACGTGCCGATCAACCAGCTTTCGGGCGGACAGCGCAAACGCGTTTCGATCGCCGTCGAACTGATCACGAAGCCGTCGGTGATCTTTCTCGACGAGCCGACGTCGGGACTTGATCCGGCGACGGAAGAGAAGATCATGAAGCTCTTCCGGCAGATCGCCGAGTCGGGCCGCACCGTGATCCTGACGACGCACGCGATGGAGAACGTCAAGCTGTTCGACAAGATCGTGCTCCTGATGCGCGGCAAGCTGGCTTTTTACGGAAAACCCGACGAAGCGCTCACGCACCTCGGTGCGTCGAGTTTCAAGGACCTTTACGACAAGCTCGAGGAACCGATAGAACAACGGATGAAGATGGGCGGCGGGAACATTCACCAGGTGACCGAGCAGGTCGCCGAAGAATGGAAACAGAAGTTCCTGCAGACGCCCCAGTTCCGCAAGAACGTCTTTGAACCGCTCAAGGAACTCGGAACGGTCCAGTCGCAGGGTGTCCAGGGTAAACGCCGGCTCGGTGTTTTCGGCTCGATACGCCAGTTTCTGACGCTTTCGCGGCGCTATTGGGAGGTACTTTTCCGCGACAAGCTGAACCTTTTCATTCTGTTCGCGCAGTCGCCGATCATCGCCATTCTGACGTATTTCGTCATGGGCGAGAACCAACCGCGCGATTTTGCGTATTTTGTTCTTTCGCTCGTGGCGGTCTGGTTCGGCACCAGCGTTTCGGCGCGCGAGATCATCCGCGAACGGGCCGTTTACAACCGCGAACGGATGGTCAATCTGGGCCTGTTGCCGTACGTCGGATCGAAGATATTCATTCTCGGGATCATCGTCGGACTGCAGTGTCTGATGCTGTTCGTTCCGTTGAAATTGCTGGACATCGTCGGGTTGATGCCGATGCCCGGCGCGCTGCTCGGAATTCCGCAGTTGTGGGTGATGCTTTTGACCGCCGGCGTCGGGATCGCGCTCGGATTGCTGATCTCCGGGCTCGTCAAGACGAGTGAAATGGCGACGTCGCTCGTGCCGCTGATCCTTATCCCGCAGATCCTTTTCTCGGGGCTCGTCGGGGTTCCGAGCGGGATGAACAAGGTCGCGGGGCTGATCATGCCGGCAACGTGGTCGTTCGATGCGATGAAGCGCTTTTCGGAACTCGACACGCTCGAACCCGAAGGCGCGGATCCGAACGGCAAGACCGACGGAAAAGGATATTACGATTGGGTCGAGGCGCAGAACGACAAGTTGATCGAGGATTCGCGCAAAAAGGTCAAGGATTACAAGGCCGCGCAGGAAAAGAAGATCGACGACTACGAGAAGGACATGAAGGACAATCTGGCTGTCGGGAAAGCGCCGCCGGATATGCCGAAACTTGATAAGGAACCGACGATCGACAACCCGACCAAGGTCGACAAGAATCTTAGCAACTACGTGAATTTTCTCCATCCGTGGATGGACGAAGTTCTGAACCAGATTGTCTTGATGCTGATGTTCTTCATTCTGTTTGTCGGGACGCTGTTCGTTTTGAGGATGCAGGATATCGGATAGATTTATGAAGCAGTTGATCGCAGTTTTTTTTGTCGGATTGCTGATCGCGGGTTGCTCGAGCGGCCCGGCGGCCAACCTTCCGACGCGCAAGGAATCGACGTACCCGCCGGTAAGTCCGAAGATAATGACGGCCGAGAACAAGTTGCTCGACGACACGATCTTCAAACTCGGCGATAAGAAAGGGAAGGTGGTTCTCGTGAACCTCTGGGCGACATGGTGCGGGCCGTGCCGCGAGGAGATCCCCGAACTTATTGCGATGCAGGATCAGTACCGGGATCAGGGCTTTGAGGTCATCGGACTCGATGTCGACGACGAAACGAAGGAAGAGATCGAGGCTTTCACTTCAAAGATGAAGGTCAACTATCAGATCGGTTGGGCTCATGACAATGTAACGCTCGAGATCAGCCGAATGAACAAGATGAACGGGATTCCGCAATCCATTCTCATCAACCGCAACGGCGAACTCACCGGCATCTTCCGCGGCGGCGGACGGACCGTCCTGACCAAGATGAAGGAAACCGTCGCAAAGATCGTCGAAGAACAATAAAGAAGTAAAAAGTAAAAAGTAGAAAGGAAAAAAGCAGAGGTAAAACGTCGGTTCCGGTTGGAACTTGCTTTTTGCCTTTTCCTTTCTTACTTTTCACTTTCGACGAGGATCGTCTTGAAACTGGTCAGACGCACCAGTCCGGGAGCGCCGCCGCGGGGTTTGTGGACATTCTTGCGAAGCGTGTAATGGACGGCGATCTTCGGCTGTGACCGCGCATCGGAATAATTTGCCGCATATTGCGCGGCTTCGAGCAAAGTCCGCGGCGGCAACTCGACGCGGTTCGGATTCCTGACGATGACATGCGATCCCGGATAGTCGGCGGCGTGCAGCCAAAGGTCGCCCGAGCGTCCGATCTTGAACGTCAGTTCGTCATTGTCTTTCGCGCCCTTTCCGACCAGGATCTCAAATCCGTCCGACGACAAGAACCGCCGCGTGCCGCGCGGGGCGGACGGTTGATCGGTTTTCGCCTTGCGATCTGTCCGCGAAACGCCTATCCCGGCGATCGAACGTATCGATTCGACGTCGCCGTCCGCGATCGCGCGCTCGAGTTCCTGCTCCCGAACCTCGATCTCGCTTCGCGCCTCTTCCGCGGCTTCGATCCGACCTGCAAGTTCTTCGCGTGCATTTCTCGCCTTTGTATAGCGCTTGAAGAACTTTTCGGCGGCCTCGGTGAGCGAGTCGTTCTCATCGATCTCGATCTCGACGACCGGCGTCGAATCGTCGAAATAGTCAACGACCAGCGCTTTGCCGTCGACGATCGCGGCGTCGGCTAGATTGGCAAGCAGCAGATCGCCCGATCGCTTCCAACGGTCCGGATCGCCGTGCGAACCGAGGTCGCTTCGAAGCGCCGCGATCAACTTCTCGTGTTTCGCGCGTCCCGCGGACAGTTTCGATCGCGCCGCCGCACAGATCCTTGCAAACTCTTTCTTCGCAGCAAGTTCGAGATAATGTGAGTCAAGCGCGTCGGACAGTGAATCGAACCCTGAGCGTCCGAAAACAGTTTCGTCATTTCTCGTCGCCGACGGGCGTGCGGGCGGCCCGTAGAGCGATGCGATCTCCTGCCCGTCGCCGTAAGTGTCGCGCAGGCGATCGAGAATTCTGCCCTCGCGGTCAAGGAGAAAGAAATTCGCCGAGCGACCGGTGAGTTGCAGGACGAGCGAATGCGCGGTCGGGTCGCCGGTCTCGGTGGTCCCGTCAAAGCGAAGAATGAGCACCCGTTCGCCGTGGGCCTTTTCGACCGAGGCCAGGCGGGCTCCCGAAATCCGCTTCCTCAAGAATTGCGCGAACGAGAGTTGGGGGATCGATTCTTTTTCGAGATCGCGCAGCCGCCGCCGGATCAGATAAACGCGGGGCGCAGCCGGATCAGCCGAAATGAAAAGAAATCGGTCGCCGTCGCGGAAGTCGATCGCGAACCCGAGTTTGGATAGCTGGAATATGCGCCCGACGCGCCGACCTGAAAGTGCGTCAGCGATCTCTCTGCGGATCAGTTCGAGCGTCGGTTCGTTGAGCATAAAGCAAAAGGACCTTCGAACCTGAGTCCGAAGGTCCGGCAAAAGTCTCGGAATGGATCAGAATTCCTCGCGAACGACGATCGTGCCTGAAAGCAGATCATGCGCCGCGCGTTTCTCATCGTTGAAGAGCGCCGGAATCAATCCGAGGCCTCCGAAAGCGAGCGAAACCAAATAGACCGATGAATTTACGGCCGCCTGGTGCAATGTCGGATAGTCTTCTTCTTCGATGTCGAGAACTTCAATCGAGAAAAGTCTCATTCCAAGCGACTGGCCGAAGAATCCGATCGCCGTCGTCAGGTAAATGAACATCACGATCGAACATGTCACGCCGAACGCCAGAACTCCCGCGAGACTGTACCAGTTGCCACCGGACATCATCAGCGGCGCAAGCAAAACCAGACTGGCGCACGATCCGATCAGGAGGTCGACGATGCCCGCGTTGAAGCGAATTCCAAGCGTCGCAAGGTCTTCGACCGCTTCATATTCGGAATCGGTGTCGACATCAGCCGTTTCGGTTTCGAAATCCAGATCGTCGTAATCTTCAACGATGTCCGCGGTGCGGGTGATCGTGATTTCCGACGTATCTGTCTTGTGGATGTCTTCCGTTTCTTCAACGGATTTTTTCTCAAGACTCTCGGCGATGATTCCCGAATTCGGCAACGGCTTCAATTTATTTGTATCGAGGCCTTTCTTTTCGATGATCGGAAGTTCCTCGATGATCGCACGCTGCAGTGCGGGCTTGATATCCGTCTGCCGCGGGGCCGGTGCCTGATTTTTTGAGGCGATATAGAACGGATAGTTCTTGGTCGCCGGTGCCGGAGCCGGAGGCGGGGCCGCAACGGCGGGCTCGGCAGTGCGGGCGGAAACGGCGACCGCCGTCGACGGACCGCCCATGAACCGCTGACGAGACTGCTCGATGCGCTTCAAAGCGCTGTCGAGTTTCTTGTTTCCGGTTTCGGGTTCGCAGTATGCCACAACATCGGAGCGCGTCGCGGCGCCGGATTGAACGGCAGGCGCCGCCTCGGCCGTGGCCGGCGCGACGGTGGCCGTCACGTTGGCTTCGCGGCGTTTACGGACGGCGTTTTGCAGCTCGAGCCGCCAATCAGGCATCGCCGGACTCTTCGCCTGAAATTCGACGAGTGTCGGGCTGGTTTGCTTGGCAGCGATCTCAGCCGTCTCAATGCGAATGGGTTCCGGTTCGGGAATCGCCGGCGCGACGGCAACGGCCGGCGCCGCAGACGCGGCAGGAATCACGAACGGAAGTGGCTGGGGCGGTGACAGAACCGGTTTCGGCGTTTCAGGAAGCCTGACGATCGGCGAAATTTTGTCTCTCAATTCCTCACGAACTGAGTCGTTCATCATCGCTCCGCAACTTGGGCAAATCGACAGTGTAGCCGCAAGAATTCGTTTGCAAACGGGACAATTCATAGGTGTGCAAAAGAATGAAAAGACAACGGACTTGAATGCTGACAGACCAGAGAACTTTTGAATTGAATCAAAAACTGAAGGGATGTTATCAGAGTTTACTTTAACTCGTCAACAGTAAATTTAAGCGAAATTTAAACTTCCGCCGATTGTTAAGGATTTTTGTTATAGGCCTGACGGATGGCAGACGTAATCATTCTTGATGGCATCGGTCAGGTTGACGGCAGACCTCTGATCCTGTCGTGGGGCATTATGACCCGAAAATCCGTCGATGTATCAAAAAGTTTGGGAAGTTTTGGAAGTTTTGAAAGTTTGGGAAGTTTTGAATGTTTAGGAAATTTTGAGAGCCGGGCAGGTTTGGGATGTCTCGAAAGACTGGGTAATTTCGAAAGGTCAGGTATTGTAGGATCACAGAACCCGCAACCCCAAAAACCTGTGCCAAATTCCCAAGCTTTCAAAACTTCCGAAACTTTCAAAACTTTCAAAACTTCCACGACTTTCGAAACTTCCCAAACTTTGAAAAAACTTCCCAAACTCTCAAAACTTCCCCAACTTTCTAAACTTCCCCAACTTTCAAAACTTCCCAAACTTTCCAAACTGTCAGAGCGGTTGGCGTCCGGCGAAGCCGGCCTCGAGCTCGTGCCACCATTCGAGTTCGTCGCTGTCGTCGAGCTGCCAGCACAGGAGGACGACCCGGCCGTCGCGCATGCTTGGAAAGTCGATCAGGCCGCGCGAATAGTCCTTTAGTTGGATCCCGATCTCATGAAGTTCCGAAGCGATCCGTCCGATCTCGTAAAGCCGCTCGACGTAGCCCGTTCCGCCGGCCATTCCGCCGCCGCCGAATTCCTTCGCGGCGGTCGCCGCTTTCCTCGCCGGATCACGAAATACGGCCAAAGACGAATATTGCGCCCGAATCTCTTCAAGTTTCGGGCGCACCGTAGGAATCAGCGAATTTGCTTCGTCGATTGTGAATAATTTCATCGATCGGATTCGATTATTTCGCGGGTTTCTTTTCGTCCGTCTTCGCGGCCTCGTTGAAAAAGTACGGCGAGACCATCGGGCGATACGTGTCGTTGATGCGAATGTACGAGTCTTTCCGCAGGTCGGCCATGTATTCCTTCCGCTTTGCGTCGAGAACATCGAGCGTCATCGCGCGGCGAACCTCGGCTTCGTCAAAAACAGACTCCTTGCTCGCCTCCTTGCGATCGTCGACGCGGAAGATCTCGATTCCTTCGACGAGTTCGATCGGGTCGGTGACGCCGCCTTTTGCGGTCGCGGCAATCGGCGCGACGCATTTTTCACATGCCCGCTTCAGTTCCGGTCCCGAGACCGATCCGACGGATCCGTTCGATTGCTTGACGTCCTCGCGATCTGAATTCTCAACCGCCATCTTGGCAAAATCGCCGCCCTTCCGGAGTTCGGCGACGATCATTTTCGCCTTTTCCCGTACCGCCGCTTCGTCGCGGCCGGCAAAACTCATGAAAATTTCCGAGAGCGTCACGACTTCGGGCTTCAGGAATTTGTCCTTGTGCTTTTCGTAGTATGCCTTTACTTCTTTTGTTGACCAGCCCCACAGCGTCTTGCCGAAAACCTCGCGGTTGACGACGTACTCCATCGTGTACTGTTTGCGCCACGCTTCGCGGACGTCCTGCGGACTCAATCCCTGATCGCCCATCGCCTTGTAAAGCTGATCGAGCGTCTTGAAATTCTGCTGCTTCATGATGTCGAGAAAGCGCCGGTTGATCTCGGCGTCGACTTCAGACTCGACCCCCAATTCCTTGCCTTTTTGAAGAAGCAGTTCTTCCTCGATGATCTTTGCGATGATTTCGCCTTCCTTCGACTGGATCTCCGCATTTGCGTCGTCGCGCGTCTTGCCTTGTTCGACCAGCATGTCGACCCGGTCTTTCATTTCACGCCTCACGCGCGAAAGAGTGATAACGCCGTCATTGACCTGGGCGACGACCTCGTCAATGACTTTCAGCTCGGTTTCCTGAGCGAAAATTGAAAACGCGGAAATGAATAAAACGGTAATGATTGCCGCAATGAAACGTGTCATGTTGCTCCTCTGGCTTTGATTCAACTGAAAATCTTAAATTTATTGCCGGTTTTATGCAAACTGACGGGTTTGATGCCCGTCGTCGCGCGCAAGTTCGTCGTGAACGCGAAAATTCTGGAACGAAATTCGATTGTAAATTTTTCTAAAATAGGGCCCTCCCTTTTCACGCCCTGTCATCCGATGAAGAAGAAATGCCCTAACTGCGGTCTCGTTAGTTATGCATCGGCGGAGGTCTGCGGCCGTTGCGGCGGCGACCTGTGCGCGGTCGAGGGTTTCAACCCGCCGATTCGGTCGGAACGGACGTCGATGAACCGCGTGTTTCTGCGACGGGTTCTCATCTGTTTATTCGCGATCGCTTTTACGGTCGGCGGCTTTTACGTCTCGCTTGTCGGATCCGCGTCGCCGTTGTCGCTCGATCAGAAACAAACGGTGAACCGCGCGGTGCGAGTTCTCGATCGGTCCGGATTCAGCAGCGAGGTGCGCTTGCTTGATTACTTTACCGCCTACCGCTCGACCGATAATTGGCTGAACGCCTCGGTCGAAAAGGAGAACGCATACGCGGCGACGAATTTCCCGTTCGAGATCATGACGATCTATCCCGAATTTTTCGATACTCCGGTCGACGACATCGAGCGCGCCGCGATCCTGCTTCACGAGGCCCAGCATCTGAAGGGCGCGAACGAGCATGACGCGTATCGATTCGTTTGGAAGAACCGCGACAGGATCGGCTGGACGCGTGAGGCATACGGCGATTCGCTCGTTTGGCGCAACGTTCGCAAGCAAACCCGCGAGGCCGTTCCGGAATTATTCAAATGCGACGACAAAGAGTTTGCGGATTGCACGGAATAAAAGGGGGAAAGGGTGAAGGGGAGAGTGGGGGAAACGGAGAAGGGGCGAAAGGGAGAAGGGGCGAAAGGGCGAAAGGGAGAGAGGGGGAAGCGGCGAAGGGGCG
>JAKOSS010000944.1 GCA_029777145.1 Acidobacteriota bacterium
ACGGTTTCGACGTGGTGCGTCTGCGGAAAGAGATCGAGTGCGGTGACGGATTCGATCACGAACCCCTGATCGACGAGAACGCGAAGATCCCGCGCGAGCGTCGACGGCTCGCACGACACATACGAGATCGATCGCGGACGGATGCGCGCGATCGCCTCGACGACACCACGTTCGGTCCCGGATCGCGGCGGATCGAGGACGACGAGATCGACGGGTCCGATTTCCTTTTCATTTGCCGCGAGCCATTCGCCGACCTTCTCATCGAAGATCTCGGCGTTCGCGAGATTCGCGTGATCGAGGTTCTTCAGCGCCGACGCAACCGCGCGCCCCCCGGATTCGATGCCGATCACGCGCTCGAATCGCCGTGCGAGCGGCAACGTAAACAATCCGACGCCGCAGTAAAGATCGAGCGCGACCGACCCCGAATGATCCGAAACTGCTAGATCGACAAGCGGTTCGATCATCGGCTGATTGCCCTGAAAAAAGCTCCGCGCGTCGAACGAGTAGCGCTCGCCGACGGCGAAGAAATCCAGTTCGTGCGTCGGTTCGAGCAATTCGTTCGAATAGACCGAAACATGGCCGGCGGAACTCGCCGCTTCGTATTCGGCGTGATCGGTGATGAATTCCTCCCAGTCGACGTTCTCACGCAGCCCGGCCAACGCTGACTCAAGTTCCGGTGTCAGGATCGGGCACGAATCGACGTCGATGACGTCGTGCGAACCGCGCTTGAAGTAGCCGATCTTGCGGCGCTGCGTGTCGAGATGCCATTTGGCGCGCGATCGGTAACCGAACTCAGCCGGACTCGGAACGATCGCGATCTCAGGCCAGTCGATCTTTCCGATCCGCTTGAGACAATCGCGGACGATCGCGACTTTCGCTTCGAGCTGCGCCGCGTAAGTCATGTGCTGAAAATCGCACCCTCCGCAAACGCCGGCGTACCCGCAGCGCGGTTCGACCCGCTGCGCTGACGGCTCAAGGATCCCGACGATCTCCGCGAAGACGATCCGGCCCTTTCGCTGCGTTTCCCGTACGCGAACGCGGTCGCCCGGCGCGGCCAGCGCGACGAAAAATGTCAGGCCGTCGGCGAATCCGATCCCGAATCCGTTCGGGACGATGCGCTCGACGGCGAGCTCGTAAATCGATTCAGATTTTCGCAAAGTGATACCTAAATCCCGGGTTCATTGAATGCCGACGATCCCCATGTCGGCGGCGGCGGAGGCATTTCGTTGCGAAGTTGCCGTTCCGAAGGAAAGACGCTCCTGAATGCGGCGTAATTCGCCGCGTAAAGGATCGGCCCGACGAAAATGAGACCGATGAAACACAGCAATGTGCCGCCGATCATCATCAACCCGAGAAGTATCTGGAGCAACAGCAGGCCGAAGAAATTTCGGAACGCGCCTTTGATGCTGAGGAGCGTCGCCTCGATCCCCGAGACCTCGGTATCGGCGATTATCGGATAGACGAAGGTCGTCACGAGGTTGTAGATCAGATTCAGGATCATCATCACGAGCGCAACGGCGATTATTCCCGTCAAAAGCGCACCCACGACGCTCGGGTCCGGTTCTTTGCCCGGTTTGATCATTCCGCCGAAGACCGCGCCGACGCCCAGGACCGCGCCGACAATCAGCACGACCATCCCGATGATGAATTGGACGAGCGAGCCGATGACGGCGAAGGTGAGGCATTGCATGAGTTTCGGGAAGCCCGAGAAGAGGAGTCCGAAATCAGCGACGCCGGTCTCTTCGTCGTTCGACATCGTGTTGTAAATACCGCACGCCAAAACGCCAACGAGCGTGAGGACAATGATGTTGAAGAAAATCCCGATGACCTGCGTGATCAGTTGGGGGGCGATCGTCGCGGCCATGCTGGCCGCACCGCCCGCATTCCCGACGCCGAGACCGAGTGCGGCACTAAGAACCGTTCCGATCGCTCCGTTGATCATCCCAAAGACAAGCGCGACGATCATGATCACGATCCATGCGACAAGACACATCCCGACGTAAGTCCAATAACCCCGCTTGATGATCTCGAATCCCCTATTTATCGAATCGACGGCGCGGATCGCGCCCGAATTTGGTTCCATAAGAATTCTCCCGTTCAGAGTGTGGTCAAAGATGGAATAGGCTGAGGCGCGGCACGCCCGCCGTTTCCCGTACCCGTTTTCGCAGCATCAGATCGAAGACACGACCGTATGCTTCATCGTCCATCGTCTTGCGACTCGGCGCGAGCATGGATTCAACTTCCTTGCGAACCGGTTTGGCGGAATCGCTTTCCAGCAACTGTTTGACGATCATCTCGTCGAGCGTGTCCAGCGAGCGTTCGAGTCTTTCGGCATCTTCGCGCTGTTCGATGAGTTCGGACAAACGCTCGCAAACGCGCTCGAGGGTCTCGCGAAACGCGGCGTCGGACGTGGCGCGTGCGGTCCCCGCGATCTCGTCTCTCGAATTCGACAAATGAGTCCTTATCTCGTCGTCAGGCAGTTCCTCAGACTCGACGGATTCGCTTCCGACACGCGTTTCGAGCCATTCATCGAACTGCGCTTCGATCTCTTCACGGCAATACGCCAGGCTCTTGACCGAGCGTCGCCGGTACGGCTGTTTGTCCCACGTATCAAAAACCGTCTCGATCGCCCGGATGACGATGTGAAGCGGGACCTTTCGCTCTTGCCAGGTTTCGATCAGCGCCCAGTCGAGCGGCGACAAAAGAAGATTCTTGCCGCGCCGCCGGACAAAAGTTTCCTCGATCTCGGTGAAGTAATTGTAGTAATTCATCCAATTTTGGATGTGGATTTGCGATTTTGGATTTGATCCGATTTAGTTGAGACCACGCCAAGCTTCGTGCAGACGAGCCGGCAAATAAGATCAGATCGCGATCTTCATCCGCCTGAGCGCCTGAACGTCTTCATCGGTAAGATCGAGGTCGAATTCGTCTTCCAACGATTCATCCGCCACCGCTTCGAGTCCGATCTCGAGGCGCATCGAAAGATTGGGTTCGAATCCAAGTTCGCGCAACGCCTCGACCGCTTCCCGGACATCCGCCGAGTTTTCGATCTCGGCATTGATCGTGCGGCTCAGATTCTCAAGAGCTTTGGTAAGTTTGGCGTCCCGATCCATGGTTTAAGGAAATGCTACGCACGCTTCGGCGATTAGTCAAAGGGGCGCGCAAGGTCGTGGCATTGCCCGCGCGATTAAGATAAAATCGCCTTGTATGCCGGACAGACGCGAGAAATTCGTAACTTCTTCGGGGATTGAACTTCCGAACGATTTCAATCCGACAAACTCACATTTCGACTTCGAGAACGACCTCGGAAATCCCGGCGATTTCCCGTACACGCGCGGCGTCCGCCGCAACATGTACCGCGGCCGCTTCTGGACGATGCGCCAGTACGCGGGGTTCGCGACCGCCGAAGAATCGAACAAGCGATACAAATATCTTCTGTCGCAAGGCACGACCGGATTGAGCGTCGCGTTCGATCTGCCGACGCAGATCGGGCTCGATTCCGATGATCCGCTCGCGGCTGGCGAGGTCGGCAAAGTCGGCGTCGCGATCGACTCGCTCGAGGACATGCAGACGCTTTTCGAAGGAATTCCGCTCGATCAGGTTTCGACCTCGATGACGATCAATTCGACAGCTTCGACGCTGCTCTGTCTCTATCTCGCCGTCGCGCGTCGGCAAAATGTCGGGTTTGACAAGGTCAACGGCACGATCCAAAACGACATTCTCAAGGAGTACATCGCCCGGGGAACTTACATTTATCCGCCGAAGCCGTCGTTGCGGCTCATCACCGACATCTTTTCGTACTGCTCGAACGAGGTTCCGAACTGGAACACGATCTCGATCTCCGGCTACCACATCCGCGAGGCGGGTTCGACGGCGGCGCAGGAGATCGCGTTCACGCTCGCCGATGCAATTTGCTATGTCGAATCGGCGATCTCGGTCGGGCTTAACGTCGACGACTTCGCGCCGCGGCTGTCGTTCTTTTTCAATTCGCACAACAATTTGTTAGAGGAAGTGGCGAAGTTTCGTGCTGCGCGCCGGCTTTGGGCGCGGATCATGCGCGACCGTTTCGGCGCGAAAGACCCGAAATCGCTGATGCTCAGGTTTCATACGCAGACGGCGGGATCGACGCTGACGGCGCAGCAACCCGAGGTCAACGTCGTGCGAACGACGATCCAGGCGCTCGCGGCGGTGCTCGGCGGAACGCAGTCGCTGCACACGAATTCGATGGACGAAGCTCTCTCGCTCCCGACGGAATCGGCGGCGCGGATCGCTCTCAGGACGCAGCAGGTCATCGCGTATGAATCGGGTGCGGCGGACATCGTCGATGCGCTCGCCGGATCGTACGCCGTCGAAGAGCTGACGAATCAGCTTGAGGCGAAAGCCGTCGAATACATCGAAAAGATCGACGCGATGGGCGGGATGCTGAAGGCGATCGA
>JAKOSS010000945.1 GCA_029777145.1 Acidobacteriota bacterium
GCGCCCGCTCTTGCTTGAAATACTACAAGACGGGATTGTGGCCGCTCCTTTCCGTTGATTTGGATTGAGCATAAGCAGCGACGGGCGGGCGCAGAGCGCCTCTTCCCGACTTGCGAATGCTCTCTGCCAATTGAGCCATTGCCCAGATCGGCGGGCGCGGTGCGCCTCCGGTCTTATTCGCCGAAGGCGATAAGTACTAAAGCCCGAGGAGCAGCGAAGCAAGCCTCGGGTGCGTATGATCCCGATGGTGATCGGTCGCTGAAGGCGACAATTTTAGAAATCAGCGGGCGCAGAGCAACCATTCCCGACCTGTGAATGGGTTGAAAAACCTGAAACAAATAGACAAATCCGAAATCCAAAATCGGAAATCCGAAATTGGTTGAGCTATCAGGTTTGGAACCTGCAGGCGCTAGGCCAGACGGATTTCTCGGAGATCATCGGGCTGTGGCAGGAAGCGCTCGACGAGTTCAAGGCGGCCTCGTCATTTTCGATTCTCGACGTCCGATTGGGTTGAGGTTCGAGCGGCAGTCCACCGCATATCTTGGCGGCTCCAATTCATCTGCCTTTCAAGTCAAAAAGGCTGCTCGGGCATCGACCCAAGCAGCCTTCCGTTGAAGAACCGATACAATACTATCCGATGAACATTTCGTCCTCGACGTAAACGCGGTCGATCTGTTTCGGCGCCGGCGCGAACAAAACCTCGAGGCCTTTTCGGACGCCGGCCATGATCGCCGCGATCTCGCGCGCCGGTTCGACGACCTTGCGCTGGATAAAATCGGTGGTCGAGATCACCTGCAGCTGCGTGCGGTCGATCGTGTGGCTGACCATTTCGACCTTGTCCTTGGCGACGATCGCGGTTTGTCCGACGAGCACCTTGAGTTCGGCGACCTCCTCGCGGATCAGACCGGCCGATTCCGCGAAATGCCTCGTCGCCGTCGACAGGTTTTCCGAAATGTCGTTGAACTGTACGGAGATCAGTTTTCCCTGTTCGCTGATCGCATTGACCTTTTCGATCAGCGGTTCGACCCGCTCTTCGACGTTCTTGACAGTCGCAACGACGCGTTTGACCGTGACCGCGATCGCGATCAACGCGAACGCCATCGCGACAAAGCAGACGGCGATCACGATTGACGCGATCATCATCCAGAATTGGGGATTATCGTAAGACATTCGATTTTGGATTTTTGATTTTAGATTTTGGATTCGTCCAGAAATCGAAAATCCAAAATCCAAAATCTAAAATCGGCTTAGTTTTCCTTCTTGTCGACCGGATAGCTCGGACGGCCTTCGGCGATCACCTTGACCTCGCTCTTGCGTTTCTCTTCAGTGTAGGCTTCCTTTCCGGCTTCGATGGCCGCGGTGAACGGATTTGCCGTGCGGGCGGCCGCTTCCTTTGCCTTGTCGGTCAGTTCCGACGCCTTGTCCTTGAGTTCACCGGCCTTATCCTGTGCCGCCTGGTAGTACTCACCGGCGCGTTCACGGGTCACTTCGTAATACTCTTCGGCTTTTTCGCGCGCTACCAGCGCCGCTTCCTTGCCCTTTTCGATGCCCTTGCGGGTCGCGTCGGCAATGTCGCCGCGCAATTCCTGGCCCGACTTCGGAGCGAACAAAAGCGCGAGGATCGCACCGATCCCGCCGCCGATCAGCAAGTATGTAAGTTTAGTAGTGGCGCTCGCATCTTCGCGCTCTTCTTCGTATCTCATAAGCTACCTCCGCTTTCGCAAAATTCTGCGAACAAAAAACACGCTAAATTTTCCGTAAATTGAATATAGCAGAAAAGATGAGGCTTAAAAAGCGAAATTGTTCGGCGGTGCGGCGTTGAACGGGGTGCCGCGACGGCCTTATCGGGAGCGCAGCCGGGCGCACAGGATGCGGGGGATTCCCTGCAGGTCGTTGAGAAATTCGGCTTCATCCCAGACCTTTCGATCGAGCATCGCGGCGACCGCGGACGATTGCGTGAATCCGATCTCGACGAGCAGCAATCCGCCTGTTTTGAGGTGGTTTGGCGCGCCCTCGACGATCATTCGCACGATCGACAGTCCGTCCGCTCCGTCCGAAAGCGATGTGACCGGTTCGTGATCCCGAACTTCAGGCTGAAGACCGGCGAGGTCAGCGAGCGGAACATACGGCGGATTTGTAACGATCGCCTCGAATCGCTCGTCCTCAGCGAGCGCCGAGAAGACGTCGGACAGCCTAAATTCAAGCCGCGACAATACATCGAGTTTCCGCGCGTTGCGTTCGGCGATCGAGATCGCATCGGGCGAAATTTCGAGCCCGATCGCGGTTGCGTCCGGAACCTTCGTCAGGATCGCCGCCGAGATGCATCCGGACCCGACTCCAACCTCGCAAAACGTTGATTCTCCAGCGCTTGCGAGGAATTCGACCGCTTTTTCAACGAGGATCTCCGTTTCGGGACGCGGTATCAGAACGCCCGGCGCGACCTCGAATTCGAGTCCGTAAAATTCCTGTTTGCCGATGATGTACTGGAGCGGTTCGCGGGACGCGCGGCGGGCGACGACCGACCGAAAGCGACCGATCTCGTCGGTCGAAGGAACAAAGTCGGGATGCGCGATGACGAACGTCCGTTCGCGCCCGATCGCGAACGACAGCAAGCTTGAAGCTTCGCGCCGGGCCTCGGCGACTCCCGCCGCGGCAAGATCCCCGGCGGCGGATTTGAGAAGTTCGGATACGGATTCCCGCGATGACATCGGTTTCAATTGCCGCGAAAGACGGCCGGAAGCGTCATGACCATGATCTTCAGATCGAGCCAAACGGACCAGTTCTCGATGTAGTAAAGATCGATCCGGACCATTTCCTCAAAAGAAATTCGATTGCGTCCGGAAACCTGCCAAAGACCGGTTATTCCGGGCTTCATATCGAGCCGGCGTCGATGTCGCGCCTCGTAATTCTCGACTTCGTACGGGATCGGCGGGCGGGCGCCGACGACGCTCATGTCGCCGATCAAAACGTTCCAGAATTGCGGGAGTTCGTCGAGGCTCGTACGTCGTAAGATACGGCCGACGCGGGTGATCCGGGGATCGTTCTTGACCTTTCCGAACACCGGTTCGTCGTCGTTTCCGGCGTTCGCTTCGGCATCGCCTTCGATGTTTTTCAAATAGGCTTCACGGTGGATCGAGTCGTCGGCGTCGTCGACCATCGTCCGGAACTTGTAGCAAAGGAAGATGCGGCCGTCCATCCCGACGCGCTCCTGCCGGAAGAACACCGGACCGCGCGAATCAAGTTTCGTGGCGATCGCGATGACGGCGATGATCGGGGCGGAGACGATCAGTGCGAGCGCCGAGATGACGATGTCCGACGCGCGTTTGACGAAGCGTTCGGCGCCGGTCAGCGGTTCCTGGAAAAGCGTCACGACCGGCAGGACGCCGATCTGCTCGACCTCCGTCTTCTGCGGCATCAGGTTAAAGAGGTTCGGGGCGAAGCGGAACTCGACGCGGCGTTTGCGGTCGATCTGCATCATCGCCTCGAATAACGAATCCGTCGAGATCTTTTCGTCCGTGATGATCACTTCCTGGATCGCGAAATCATGGACAAGCTCGGGCAGTTTGGCGAGATCGTTGACGATGCCGACGACGTCGTAGCCGAGTTCGGGCGCATCGGCGAGCTCGGCGCGCATCCGTTCGGCCTCTGAGTTCGCGCCGACGATCAGCGTCGGAATGAGATTGATCCCGCGTCGCCGGAACGTGCTCTGCGCATATCTGAGCGAAAGATGAAATGCGAGGTAAGCGATCAGCGCGAGCGCGAAGTCGAGGACGAAAACGGCGCGCGAGTACGAGAATTCACGGAACGCGAACCCGCCGCGAAACATGAAGGCGAAGGCGATCATGAAAAGCGATCCGACGACCGTCGCCTTGAAGATCCGGAACGCTTCGGCCGTGTACGAGAACGCGCCCCGGAGGCGATAA
>JAKOSS010000946.1 GCA_029777145.1 Acidobacteriota bacterium
ACTGACTGCGGATCAGGCGGAAACGTCGGAACGGCAGCGGGCCGAACAGGCCGAGCGCCACATCGAGGAACTTCAGCACTATATTCGCGAACAGGAGCGGACGAGCGAAGAATTGCGTGAGAGCCGCGAACGGTACCGTCACGCGGCGTTTCACGACGGCCTGACGGATCTGCCGAACAGAAATCTTTTCATCGAGACGCTGAAGTTCTTGCTCGAGAAGTACAAGCGCACGCCGAATCGCGCGTTTGCGGTACTCTCACTCGATCTGAATCGCTTCAAAACCATCAACGAGAGTCTCGGACATTCGGTCGGTGACCGCCTGATTTCACACGTCGCCAAACGGCTTTCGACGCTCGTTCGCGAAAACGACCTCGTCGCCAGATTCAGCGGCGATTCGTTCGGTATCATTCTCAACAACATTCAAATGGCCGACGATGCGGTCCAGTTCGCCGAACTCATCCAGCGCCGCATTCAGAAACCGTTCACGATCGCCGGCCGTCAGGTATTCACGACTGCGAGCATCGGAATTTCGATCTGCAATTCGAATTACGACGAAGCCGAGGACATCCTTCGCGACGCAGATATCGCGATGTATCACGCGAAGGAAGGAATGAAGGAGTGCATCGTGTTTGACCAGTCGATGCACACGCGCGCGGTAACACTGCTGCAACTCGAAACTGACCTGAGGTCGGCGATCGATCGCAACGAACTTTCGGTTTATTATCAGCCGATCGTCGATCTCGCGACGATGAAACTGATCGGGTTCGAAGCTCTCATGCGGTGGACTCATCCGCAACGGGGAATCATTCCGCCGAACGAGTTCATTCCGGTGGCCGAGGAAACCGGCCTGATCGTCCCGATGACAATTTGGATCCTTCAGAAATCGTGTTCACAAATGGTCGAATGGCAGGGACGCTCGCCCGAGAACGAGTCGCTGATGATCAGCGTGAATCTCTCCGGAAAGTACTTTGCGCACGCGGACATCGTTGAGCAGATCCGGCGGGTTCTCGTCGAGACGTCGATCAAAGCGTCGAGCGTCAAGCTCGAGATCACGGAAAGCGCGGTCATGGAGAATGCGGAAACGGCGATCGCGATGCTCAAGAACCTTCGTTCGCTCGGTTTGCAGCTCTCGATCGACGATTTCGGAACGGGATATTCGTCGCTCAGCTACCTGCACCGGTTCCCGATCGACATGCTGAAGGTCGACCGCTCGTTCGTCGGAACGATGGAAGACGGGACCGAGAACGGCGAGATCGTGAGAACTGTCATCGCACTCGGCAAGACGCTCGGCTTGAGCATCGTTGCCGAGGGAATCGAGACGATCCATCAACTGCATCAGCTGCGGATCCTCGGCTGCGAATACGGCCAGGGATATTTGTTCTCGAGACCGGTTCCGGTCGACGAAGCGACAGTGATCCTCGACGACAAATCGCGTTGGCAAAACATCATTCCCGACAACAATCCGGCCGTCGTCGCGCAGAACCGAGAATTCTCGAGGCTGCGCCTGGCGAAATAGCGAAGCGCCTCAAGCGTTCGGCGAATCCCAAATCCAAATTCCCAAATCGAATTCGACCCGCACCCGGCGTTTATCAGCTCCCGTTAAAAAGAACGAACCCACGGCCGTCCCAAAACAAGGTGATCGACACGCCACCCTCAAAATAGAACACGACAGCCTCGCCCTTTGCTTTGGTTCTGACCTTTTTCCCTGGCTCGACGTACACTTCCGCCGCCTCCGACGCGGTTTCTATCTCCCAATCCTCAGTAACGAAGTTGTTCTCATCAATATCCGATTGGGGAGAGGTCGATCCCGCCAAGGCTGCAAAAACAGATCCGATTTTTCCGTCCTTGCAAACGATCACTCCGTATTTCTTGGAAACTACACCCCGAACGATAATTGCATAATCCGGTATCGAATTGCCGTCAAAGTCGGCGCGCAAATAGAAGGGATTGACTGAGTCGTCGGCTTTGATCGGCTCATTTACCGATACCGTGGAAATACAGTCGCTCACGGGCTTTGGAATCCAGAGTTCGTTG
>JAKOSS010000947.1 GCA_029777145.1 Acidobacteriota bacterium
CGACGAGAAAGAAAAGTAGCAGCGAAATTGCGATCTTCGATCGGGTAAATATCATAACTCGCTAATCTTGCCAGAGGAATGGGGAAAAGGGGAAAGGGAGAAAGGGAGAAAGGGGGAACGGGCGAGTGGGGGATGGGGAGAAGGGGAGAAGAGGAGCGGTCCACCCATTCCCCCTTTTCCCCTTTTTCCCTTTTCCCCTTTTTCCCTTTTCCCTTGTCTCACTTCCCATAAAACCGCCAGTTGGTTTTGAAATCCCGCGAGAGTTTCTGATTCGTCAGAATTGCGCGGACCATTTCGACGGGGACCGGGCCTTCCTTGAGGATCGTGTCGTGGAATTCCCTGTCGGTCATCTTCTTCGAATCGACGAGTTCGTGATGCAGATTGTAGAACTGCAGTCCGCCCATCATGTAAGCGATCTGATAAAGCGGTCCGTAATCGCCGCTGAACGAGCGCCGGACTTCCGCCAACGCGTTGTCGCGCTCGTGCCCGACACGGTCGACAAGAAAATCGACGCACTCGGCCGGTGTCATCTTTTCAAGGTGAAAACTGAGACTGAAAATGATCCGCGCACAGCGGTGCATCCGCCAAAAGAGTGCGCCGACGCGATCTTCCGGCGTCGCATCGAACCCCTTGTCCCACAGGAGAAATTCCCAATATAGCGCCCAGCCTTCGGTCCAGAACGGCGTCCGGAACATTCGGCGGTACGGACGATAACGCGCGTTCATGTAACCCTGAAGATGATGTCCCGGGATCAGTTCGTGAAAGACCGTCGCGTGTGAAAAATGCGGATTGTTGCCGCGCATCGACATCATCTTCTGCTCGTGCGACATACCGTTCGTCGGATACGAGACGAGGATCGTTTCGCCGCCGAGGAAGAACGGCGCGACGAGTTGCCGCTCGGGCGTCATCATCTCCATCCGCCAGCCGTCGCGCGCGACGGGAGGAACGGTGACGAGGTTGTTCTTCTCGACGAAATCGATCGCCTGATACGCCAGATCGCGGATCAGTTCGGGCTGCTTGCCCGGCGGGACGTATTTCTGCTTGACGGCCTCGAGCGCCTTCTTCCAGTCGTCGCCAAATCCCATTTCGCGCGAAGCTTTCTTCATTTCCGCCTCGCACCACGCGAATTCCTTGTTGGCGATCTCGATCAGTTCCTCGGGCGAGTAAGGAATCATCTCGTAATCGAGTTCGCGGATCAGCGCCTCGCGCCCGATCGGATCGCCGATGATCGTCACGCGGTCGTCGGCGCGGATCCCGACGAGTTTCTCCGAAACATAGTTCTGGTACGCAATTAGTGCTTCCTCGACGGCCTTGTACGGCGCCGCGCACCACCACGTATAGTCCGGATCGTACGCCGCGTAGAAACGGTTCCAGCCAATAAGCGTCTGGCGCAGCGAGAACAACGTCCGCACCGCCCGGTACGCGACGGTCTTCTTCGGTTTCGCGATCTTACCGTTTTCAATGTCTCGTTGAACCTGCGCGATCGTCTTTGTAAGTTCGTTGAGCAATTCCGCAGTTTTCGCGGGATCGATCGGCTGGAGTTTGCGTCGATTGTCTTCAAGATCGCTGATCGTGCGCATGAACGGCAGGATCGGCGCCATCTCGATGTATTGTCCGCGGATGCGTTCGAGCTCGCCGCTTTCGTGTTCGAGGAAATTCCGGAACAGGACGTAATCGACCTTTTC
>JAKOSS010000948.1 GCA_029777145.1 Acidobacteriota bacterium
GAATCCGGAGGTGAAGCTGCCTGACGGACGAAATGGCATGCAGTCTTCGCTATTCGCCGGGATCGATTTTCCGTATGTCGAGGGATTGCGGCTCGACGAGGCGATGCACGATCTGACGATCCTTGCGACCGGCCTTTACGGCAAACAACTGCCGAATCAGAACGGCGCGCCGGTTCGGCTTGTGGTGCCATGGAAATACGGTTTCAAGAGCATCAAGTCGATCGTCAGGATCACGCTGACCGACCGCGAACCGCCGACAACGTGGAACATCGCTTCGCCGGACGAATACGGATTTTTTTCGAACGTCAATCCGAACGTTCCCCACCCGCGTTGGTCGCAGGCGACGGAGCGCCGTATCGGCGAGCTCGGCACGCGTCCGACCCTGATCTTCAACGGTTACGGAGACCAGGTCGCGCACCTTTACGATGGGATGGATCTGAGGAAGAATTTTTGAGAAGTAGACGGGAGACGGTAGACAGTAAGCAGTGGTCGGTGGCCGGTGGTCAGATCAACCAATCGCAAATCGCAAATCGCAAATCGAAAATCGCCGACCACTGACCACTGACCACTGACCACTGACCACTGACCACTGACCACTGACGCAATGACTTTCGAAAAACTCCTCGTATTCATCAACGCGATCGTGCCGCTGGCGCTGCTCGCCTATGACGGCTGGAACGGTCGGCTCGGCGCGAATCCCGTCGAGTTCTTTCTGCGCACGACGGGCGTTCTCACGCTAATTTTTCTGGTGCTGTCGCTGGCCGTGACCCCTTTTCGGGAGATCTTCGGATGGAATCAACTGATCAAGGTCCGGCGAATGCTCGGGCTCTTCGCGTTCTTTTACGCGGGGCTTCATCTCGTTACTTACTCGGTTTTCGACAAGGCGGGAAACATTCCGGCGATTGCGGCGGATGTTTGGGAGCGGCCGTTCATCGCCGTCGGAATGACCGCGTTCGCGATCCTCGTTCCGCTCGCGATCACCTCGACGAACAAGATGATCAAACGGCTCGGCGGAAAGCGCTGGGCGCGACTCCACAAACTCGCGTACGTCGCGGCGACACTCGGCGTGATTCATTTTTGGATGCTCGTGAAGTCCGACGTGACGGATCCGGCGATCTTCGGAATCGCGGTCGCGGCTCTGCTCGGATATCGCCTTTACGCCGCGAACTATTCACCTGAAGCGCGAGGCTCGCGCTCGGCGAACTAGGATTTCTTGGTGTCGAGCTTGCGGCGGTAATCTTCGCCGATGATCGAGACCGTGCGACACATCTCGAAAAGCCGCGAACGCAATCTCACGCCGATCCTGTCCTCGAGCGTTTCATCCCTTTCTGACCGGCGTTCGTCGAGGTAGTTCGTCGTAAAGATCGTCAGCTTCTGATCGTTGTAGCGCGCATTGATGATGTGGGCCATCGTGTCGCGCACCCATTCGGTCGGTTTCGACGCGCCGATCTCGTCGAGGACCAGGATCTCTGTCTCGAGGATCGGCGCAAGTACTTTAAGTTCGGAAGTTTGCGTCGAAGGATTGTACGAGTCCTGGATCTCTTTCAGGAGTGCCCCGAATTCATAAAAAAGACATGAGAAACCGCGTTCCGTAAGTCCTTTAAGGATCGAAACCGCGAGATGCGTCTTCCCGACGCCGACCGTGCCCATCAGCAGCAATCCGCGATCGACCGCCGGATA
>JAKOSS010000949.1 GCA_029777145.1 Acidobacteriota bacterium
CTGGCCAAAGAGGACACGAACAATCTTTGGGACATTTACGTTTGGGACGGCGGTCCGAAGTTGAAACGGGTCAGCAAGACGACATCCGGCGGTGAAAGGAACCAGGGTGACGAGAGTTCGAGCCGCGTCGTCGCACCGTCGATCTCGGGCAACGGCCGTTACGTGGCATTTTCGACGACGGCGACGAACATGGCCGCCGGCGACGGCAACGGACTTCAGGATGTTTTCGTCGCCGAGATCGATTCCGGACGCGTCATCTGGGCGAGCTCCGTCAGTGGCAACACGGCCGGAAACGGTCCGAGCCCGTTCGGACAGGGAGAAAAGATCGGGATCTCGTACGACGGAACCGTTGTCGCCTTCAGCACGAAAGCCACGACTTTCGGCGGAAACATCGTCGTGAAAAACCTCGCGACAAACAAGATTGTTCCCGTATCTACCGACGTGACGTCGACAATTGGACCGCCGTCGATGACACGAACCGGCGCCTTCGTCGTATTCGGTTCGAATCGGCAGCTTGACTCAAGATTCAGTTCGACCGGCATCTTCGCAGTATCAACCGACGCAATGCGGTAAGCTATCGAATCGCCATGTCTTGGAAAAAGCTGAACAAAATCATCGATGTCGCCGTCGATATGAATCGCGAATATCAGGACGCTAAGGAAGACGCGGTTCAGGATTCCATAATGAAACTAGAGGCGAGAACGAACCCGCTCGTTTTCGCAGTACTTGTGTTCTTGACGATTGGTGTTTGGTACGTTGCCCTGTTCGGTGGAGTGGATTTGGCAATTCTTGTCGATCAGTTCGGCTTGAACGGTGTCTTCTATCCTTTGATCGCGGTCCTGGCGATTTCATACTTCACTTTCTACCTCGGTTCGAAGTTTGTTTTCAGGCCAAGTACCAAAACGGTTCCGGACGATGACGTAATGTTCACACCAATGCGGTCGTACTCCATTGAGGATATCCGGAGGTTGATTTCGATCGCGCTGAGTGTGATCCACACGTCGATCGTCTTCATTGTCATCGCGAGCTGAGAGACTGGATGCTCACCGTCTACTGACTACGGCCTACTGTCTACCGTCTACTGCCTACCGTCTACTGCCTACCGTCTACCGCCTACTTTCAATACTTGATTTTTTTGTAAACTTTGCGCCGCTTTGCTAGAATCGAACCCGAATCGTTTGAAATTCCGATTTTCAAATGACAGACTTAACGCGATGAAGGTTTTGCTTGCTGACGAATACGGGTTTTGTTTCGGCGTCGAACGGGCGGTCGAAATGGTCGAAGAGGCTCTCTCCGAAGGCGATACGGTGCGGACGCTCGGGCCGTTGATCCACAACGAACAGGAGATGGAGCGGCTCGGAAGTTTCGGAGTTCAGACGATCAACAAGCCGGTCCAGATTCAGCGCGGCCAAACTGCCGTCATCCGTGCCCACGGCGTTACGCCGGAAGTCCAGAACGAACTTGAAGAGAAAGCGTCGAAGGTCGTAGACGCGACGTGTCCGTTCGTCACTCGTGTTCAGAAACTCGCGGCGCGCGCCGCCGAACAGGACCGGCACGTGATCGTCGTCGGCAATCCGGATCACCCGGAAATGATCGGCGTCAAAGGCTACGCTCCGGACCACGCGTTCGTGATCAACGGTGTCGAGGAAGTCGCCGACCTTCCGCGACTGAGAAAGCCGCTCGTCGTTTCGCAAACGACGATCAAGGCGCAGAATTTCTTTGATACCGCCGAAGCGGTCAAGTCGAAAACCGACGACGAGGTCCA
>JAKOSS010000950.1 GCA_029777145.1 Acidobacteriota bacterium
GGTGCGCTCGCTCCGGTCTTCGAACCGGACGGAATTGATCCCGGTGATCTTTTTGACGGCCAAGGACGGACTGCGCGACCGGATCGACGGCTTCCGGGTCGGCATCGACGCCTATCTCGTCAAGCCGTTTCAGCCGACCGAACTGCTCGCCGTCATTGAGAACATCCTCAGCCGCGTCGAACGGACGCATTCGGCGATCGCAAATCTCGTCGGGGCCGAATCGACTGTAACGAATCACGGGATCGACGAGGAATTGACGCCTTCCGAGCTTCGGGTCGCCCACGAGGTCGCCAAGGGATTGACGAACAAAGAGATCGCGAACGTCCTGAACCTGAGCGTGCGGACGATCGAGAATCACGTCAGCCGAATCCTCGACAAAAAGAACTTCGCAAACCGCGTCGAACTAACACGACACATCCTCTCGATCGGCGAAAACAAACCGGGAAAGTGAAAAAACGGTAGGATTACCTAACCGAATTTGAGTGTTTTCACTCTTTTGCCGGATTCCGAGACCCGTATAATTGAACACGAACCGACATTGGGAAATGTTTTGTTTTTCAGTTTGCTACCTTCAACTAAAAGACTTTTGAACTAAGAAAGTCCCAGCAGCACTACCCGTTCGAGCCATCAAACGCTGATGGCTCTTTTTTTTCGCGTTTTTGAGATTTATCATTGGATTGTCCGAATTCCGACGATCAACGGTTTTCAAGGGTCGCAAAGCACGATGTCGCTAACGTCAATCACGGTCCGGCTCCAACGCACTTTCGCCCGCGCGCTCGGCGTGGACGCGGCGCGCAAGAAAACGCTCAGCATTGAACTCGCCAAATCGTCGACGCTGTTCGATCTCGTTTACTGGCTTCAACTCTTTTTTTCATCCGGAATCGCGACGCTCGGGCTCGTGCTCAACAGCCCGGCGGTGATCATCGGCGCGATGCTCATATCGCCGCTCATGGGTCCGATCCTTTCCGCCGGCCTCTCGCTCGCGACGGGCGACCTGATCCTGTTTATCCGGTCGACCGTGAACCTGCTCCTGAGCAGCGCGGCCGCGATCATTTTCGCGGTAATACTCGTCGCCTTGCTGCCTTTCAAGGAAATGACGGCCGAGATCGCCGGCCGGACATCGCCGAACACGCTGGATCTTTTTGTCGCGCTGTTCTCGGGCGCGATCGGCTCGATCGCTACCTGCCGCGAGGTCAAAGGCGTCGTGACATCGATTCCGGGCGTCGCCATCGCCGTCGCCCTGATGCCGCCTTTGTGTGTCGTCGGTTACGGCTTCGGTCTCGCGCTGAGTTTCAACTTTGCGGAAGGCATGAAAACGGCCTCGGGCGGCGGATTGCTGTTCCTGACGAACCTGTTCGCGATCACGTTTACGGCGATGATCGTGTTCCTCATGCTCCGGATCGATACGGCGAACGTCCGCGCGCAGGTCGAGGAATGGCGCCACACCGATCCGGAAAACGCGTTCCTCGAGGACATCCTCGCGAAGATCCCCGTGCTCGAACGGGCACGAATCGTGCGCAACCTGCCCTTTCGGTTGGTGATGATCCTGCTGCCGCTCGCGATCATCGTCTTCCCGCTGACGACATCGTTCTCAAAACTCAAGACCGAGATCTCGCAGCAACAGGCCGAAAACCGGGTCCGGCAGGTGGCGATCGATCTCTGGAAGCAAAAGTTTGAAATGACGACGAGCGGCGAGGCCCGAAGCATCATCGACGACATCTCGGTTACCGAATCGGCGAACGCGTTGTCGGTGTCGCTGCGTGTGTTCGACAACGTACCGTACAGCGAGGCGGAAAAACACGAGTTCACTCGGCTCTTGGCGACGCAGCTCTCGGTCCCGGTCGATTCCGTCTCGTTCAATCTGATCGAGATCCCGACTTCGAAACGCGACCGGCAGCCGTTCGAGTCGAAGACTCCCGAACCGACGGTTGCCGAGATCCACGCGAATCTGATCAGGATGACGGATAACGCGATGCGGAATTTTCCGATGCCCGCTGGCGCGCAGATGGTCGGTTACGAAGTGGTTTCCCGGCCGCCGAATACGGTCGCCGTGAGAGTCTATTACCTGGCCGCCGATGAACTCAGTCCGGACGCGAACGATCTGCTTCGACAGGCGATCCGTGAACGCGTCAAGATCGCGAACGTTGCCGGCGAGCCCGTTTTCATCTCGGGTGCGCCGGTGCCGCTCACATTTCCGGGAAATCAGTTGACGGCGGCCGAAGTGACGGCGCTCGAACGTGCGCTCGACACATTGCGCCGCTGGCGAAATCTGCAGCTGAACGTCACTCTGAAAACGGCCAACGGGAACGGCGCCGAGCGGCTCGATTCTCAAAAACGCGCGATACTCGCGGTCGCCGAGCGTTATCCTGACATCGACGCCGCGCGGATCGCGATCAGCGAGGGCGAAAACGCCGAATTCCGGATCATTGCCGCGACTCCGGGATCGTGACCCGCTTCCCTTTCAATGTAAATGTTCCGATCACCGCGCCGGATGTTGACGCATCCGCCGTTCCGGTGAATCCGGGTTGCTTGCCGCCGACCGAAATTCTGATCGTACCCGGTTCGAGGACCCGTTGGCCGTCCGGCAGGACGACCGAAAGATCGCGCGGCGAAAGTTTGAAACTGACCCGTCGTGATTCGCCCGGGCGAAGGTTGATCCGTTGGACCCCGGCCAGCGATCGCACGGGAACCGGAACGGCGAGTCCTTCATGCGAAACATAGACCTGGACGACTTCGTCGCCGGCCATCTTGCCGCCGTTCCTGACAACCGCCGAAACCGAAACGTCCGAACCGGCGATCGCCGCCGGCCTGATCCTGAGACCGCTGTAATCGAATCTCGAAAAACTCAGTCCGTAGCCGAACGGATAGAGAGGCGCGCCCCTGAAATAGCGGTAAGTCCGGCCTTCCATCCTATAGTCGTCGAACGGCGGTAGATCATCGACCGATCTGTAGAACGTCACCGGCAACCGTCCGGCGGGATTGTAATCACCGAAGATCACATCGGCGATCGCGGCGCCGCCGAACTGGCTCGGATACCACGCCTGAAGGATCGCCGGAATATTTTCAGACTCCCAGTTCACGGCGAGCGCGCTGCCGCTCATCAGCACCAGCACCACCGGTTTCCCGAGCGATCGGACGTCCTTGATTAGATCCTGCTGCGATTTCGGAAGGGCGAGGTCCGTCCGGTCGCCGCCGCGGAAACCGGCGAGTTTGACGTCCATTTCCTCACCTTCGACCGACGGCGAGATTCCCATCACCATCACCACGGCATCCGACTTGCGGGCCTTCTCGAGCGCGTCCTCGCGAAGCCGGTCCTGGCCCTTCGGCGGAGTCCACGAGAAGACGGCTGACGCATATTCATTGGCGTTCTCGAAAAACTCGATCCGAAGATCGTACTCGCGCCCGGCCTCGAGCGTCGTTTCGCCATAGACGTTTCGCGTCCTCCGGCTCTGGAGTTCCTCAAGCAACGGCTTGCCGTCGATCAGAATTCGTACGCCGCCGTTGCTCCGCCAGCCGAATTTGTAAGTGCCCGTTTCGGGCGGAATGAGTTTGCCGGTCCAGCGAACGGAAAAATTGTCCGGAACGACGCCCGCGGCGGGGCTGTCGGCATCCCATCGGAAATCGATCATCGGATCGTTCCGAACGACCGCCGGTTCTCCGCTCAGCTCGCGGTTGTTGAAATACTCTCCCTTCAATCCCCTGAGCCCGCCGTTCGTGAGATTGGAGTCCGTCACGCGTTCGGTGGTGACGCCGGCCGGATACATGCCCGCCGCGTAGAGCACCTCGGTTTGCGGCGCGACCTTTGCTCGGATTCCCTGAAGCGCGGTCACGCTGACTGACGGCGTACCGTTGTAATTTCCGAGGAGGACATTTTCGTCGTCGGCGTTCGGACCGATCACGGCGATGGTTTTCAGATCTTTCCTCAGCGGCAGCGTCCGGTCCGCGTTCCGCAACATGACGAGCGATTCGCGTGAGGCCTCGAGCGATTTGCGATGATGCGCCGGCGAGTCGTTCTCCGAATACGGGATCCGCTGATAGGCGACGCGTTCCGGCGGATCGAACTGTCCGAGCCGAAACCTGATCCGCATCAAGTTCTTGACGGCGGTCGTGATCTCGGATTCGTCGATGAGCCCCTTCTTCACGGCTTCGCCGAGCGATTTGTATTCGGTTCCGCAGGTCAGGTCGGTTCCCTTTCGGACCGCCGCCGCGGCCGCTTCGGGTTCGGTCTTGAGCCACTTGTGGTACTGGTAAATGTCCCACACGGCACCGCAGTCCGAAACGACGTGCCCAGGGAATTTCCACTCGCCGCGAAGGATCTCGCGCATCAGCTTCGTGTTCGCGCAGGCGGGTTCGCCGTCGACACGGTTATAGGCGCACATGACCCCGGTCGCGTTCGCCTCGACGATCGTTTTCCGAAATGCCGGAAGGTAAGTATCTCGCAGATCGTGCTCCGAAATGACGGCGTCGAACGAATGCCGCTCGGGTTCGGGGCCGCTGTGGACGGCGAAATGTTTGACGGTCGAGACGGCCTTGAGATACTTCGGGTCGTCGCCTTGAATGCCGCGCACGAATTCGGATCCGAGCGTGCCGGTGAGATACGGATCCTCGCCCCAAGTCTCCTGCCCGCGGCCCCAGCGCGGATCGCGAAAGATGTTGATGTTCGGACTCCAGAAAGTCAGCCCTTTGTATCGTCCGTGTTCGCCGTTGCGCAGAAATTCGTTATGCTTCGCGCGCGCCTCGGTCGAAACGACGTCCGCCACGTCGTGCACCAACCGCGGATCGAACGTCGCCGACAGCCCGATCGCCTGCGGGAAAACGGTCGCGACGCCCGCCCGCGCGACGCCGTGGAGCGCTTCGTTCCACCAATCGTAAGCCGGAATTCCAAGCCGCGGGATCGCCGGCGCTCCGTTCTGCATCTGCAAGATCTTTTCCTCGAGGGTCATGCGCGCGACGAGGTCGTCAACGCGCATTTCGAGCGGCTGATCCGGATCAAGATACAGCGGAGATTTGGTCTGCGCCGGAGACTGCGGAACGATCGTCAGGGCGGAAAAGAGAATCGCCAGCTTTTGAACGGCGGCGAATAGACGGACGCGACGGGAAGGCTGAAGTCTCATGATTGCGGATATCGTAAGCGATTGCCCACAAAGACCCAACTCTGCGATGTCGATTTCCATTGCCAAACGGCGGACTTGCGAGTCCGCCGGGCGAGACCTGGTTCCGGCCCGCCAAGAACAGCTTCACGTTCTTGGCCGGACGAGAAAAGGCCCCGGCCGAAGTTAGCCGAGGCCTGCCGTTACAATTCTCATCGTTTTTCTTATTCGGACCGTTCGACGACCTTCATCCTCCCGGTCTTGACGACCGTTCGTTCATGCTTCATTTTCACCGCGTTGACGGCCTCGCGCTCCGCCTTCGTGAGCTCAACGGTGCTGCCGTCGGCCTCTCCGGCCGCCCACATTTCGGCCAAATAGTACTTGCCGTCGGTCTTGTCGAAGATCAGGCTCGATTCGGTCGGGGCGGATGCGACGGATGCCGGATTCGTCTCAAAGATGACCGTCATCGATCGTCCTTGGTCAAGACTCGTGATCTCGAACA
>JAKOSS010000951.1 GCA_029777145.1 Acidobacteriota bacterium
GATTGCGGGGCTTAGAGAGTTGATTTGCCGGTCCCGTCGATTTGCGATTTTAGATTTGCGATTTGCGATTGCGGGGCTTTGAGGGTTAATTTGCCGGTCCCGTCGATTTGCGATTTTAGATTTGCGATTTGCGATTGCGGGACTTTGAGAGGTGATTTGCCGGTCCCGTCGATTTGCGATTTTAGATTTGCGATTTGCGATTGCGGGGCTTAGAGAGTTGATTTGCCGGTCGCTACCGCTCCCGACTCCTGACTCCAACCCCCCGACTGTTACGCCACCAATGCGTCGACAGTTTCGCGAAGTACTTTGCCGGCGTTCGCGAGCGACTCCGTTCGTTCGGCGAGCCAGGCTGCGTTCGCGGCGGCGGAATGCCGTTCAACGCCGAGCGCGCGGCGGGTCTCGGACGGCGCGGAACCGCCGAAAACGGTGCGGATCGAAACAAAGAACTCGGCGGTCAGCGTCCGCTGAAGCTCCTCAGGAGTGAACGAAAGCTCGCGGCCCGCGACCTCTTTCGCGGTTGATTGAAGCAGTTCGTGCGTGACCGTGCCGCCGGTCTCGTATGCCGTCTTGACGCAGTTTCCGACGATCTTGTGCGCGATCCGGAACGGCAGATTCTCTTTGCGCACGATCGAATCCGCCAGTTCCGTGACGGTAATGAAATTCGCCTCGGCCCGCTCTTTCAGAGTCTCGAGATTGAAAGTCGCCGATTTTAGCGTCGCAGCGAACAGCGAGACGGCGCGCGTCGCGTCCCGAATCGCCGAATAGATCAGCGGCTGGATGTCGTCTTCCGAATCGTTGATGTCGCCGAACGGCGTATTGTGGATCGCGGTGAATACCCCGAGCGCCTGTCCGAGCCCTTTGCTCGCGATCGCCCGGATATGTTCGATCGCGACCGGGTTCCGCTTTTGCGGCATGATCGACGATCCCTGCACGAATCCGTCGGGAAGCCGGACGACGTTGAATTCCATCATCGCCATCAGCAGGAATTCCTGGGCGAACTTTCCGACGTTGACGAGCAATGCACTCGTCGCTCCAAGCAGTTCGGTGAAGTAATCGACGCCGGCGATCGAAGCGTACGAGTTGACCGTCGGTGACGCGAATCCGAGCAATTCGGAAACACGATGGCGATCGATCGGAAAACCCGTCGTTGTGATCGCGCAGGCTCCGAGCGGACAATGATTGATGTTGTCGTAAGCGGTCTCAAGCCGCCGCAGATCACGTCCCAGGACCTCCGCCATGGCGAGGAGATAATGCGCCAAAGTCGACGGCTGCGCCGGTTGCGTGTGGGTGTACGCCGGGATCAGCGTCTCGTAATGCTGCTCGGCGAGATCGAGCAGATTGTTTCGCAGTTCGTTCGTCTCGCGGATGAATTCGAGAACCTTCGGACGCAGGTATAGCCGATAGATCGTGACGTCAATGTCGTTCCGGCTACGCGCGGTATGCAGCTTTCCGGCGGTGTCTGCGTCGCCGCAGGCCGCCGTGATTTCGCGTTGGAGATAGAAAAAAAGATCCTCGAAACTGCCGTCGTATTCGGCCTTTCGGATCTCGGCAAAATCCAACGTCCGCAGCGCCCGAAGGATCGTCCGGCGTTCATCCGCCGTAATGATCCCCTGCTCGCCGAGCATCACGGCGTGCGCGTAATCGACTTCAACGAGCGCTTCGAGGAAATACGACTTGGCATCCTCAAAGCAGTCTTCAAGGACGTTCTTTTTGTAATTTGCGGCCGGGAATTTCTCAACCATAGTTCAAGATTCAAGAATCAAAATTCAAAGAATTCAAGATTCAAGGTTCAAGATTCAAGAATCAAATCGGGGGACCTTGATCTTGAATCTTGAACCTTGAATCTTGGAATGCCTGATCCTATTTCGCCTTCGGAAGACTCAGCATGTTCGCCAGGATCCGGTATGCTCCCGGATTGCCGACGGGCAGTTGCCGGAACCACGAGTACGCAGTGTACACGTATTTGCCCTTTCCAAGCGGCAAATAGAGCATTCCGCCGAGGCTCTCGTTCTCGCCCGGATCGTGGGTTTCGAGAAGCGGAACGTAGGCCGCATCCCACGAAGTGAGCGTGTACAGATCGCGTTCCTGAACCCAGTTCGCGAAATCGGCATCGCTGATCTTGTTCGGGAAACTCATCACCGGATTGTTCGGCTGAAGGATCTTCACCGGCGCGGTCTCGTCGAC
>JAKOSS010000952.1 GCA_029777145.1 Acidobacteriota bacterium
CCGGACAAGATAATCTCCGTCCGCGAGGGTCCGCCGGTCGTCATCGGTCTCGGCGACGGCGAGTTCTTCGTCGCGTCGGACATTCCGGCGATACTTCAGCATACGCGCGACGTCTTCTATCTCGGCGAAAAGGAGATCGCGGTCCTGACAAAGGATTCGGTGCGCGTCATGGATTTTGACGGCAACGCCGTCGAGCCGAAACAGCAGCGGATCACGTGGGACCCGATCATGGCCGAAAAAGGCGGGTTCAAACATTTTCTGCTCAAAGAGATCTACGAGCAGCCGCGCGCCGTACGCGATACCGTGCGCGGACGCGTTTCGCTCGACACGGGCAAGGTCTATCTTGATCCGATGAACATCTCGGAAGAGGAATTCCGCGCCGTCCGGACGATCAAGATCGCTGCCTGCGGGACGAGCTGGCACGCCGGGATCGCCGCGAAATACATGATCGAGGAACTCGCGCGCGTGCCGGTCGATGTCGACTACGCGTCCGAATTCCGATACCGCAATCCGGTTCTCGACGAGAACGACCTGCTGATCGTCATTTCGCAATCCGGTGAAACCGCGGACACGATCGCCGCGATGCGCGAGGCGAAAGAAGCGGGCTGCAAGGTGCTCGCGATCTGCAACGTCCAGGGCTCAATGGTCACGCGCGAGGCCGACGGCACGATCCTGACGCACGCCGGTCCGGAGATCTCGGTCGCTTCGACCAAGGCGTTCACGTCGCAGATCATCGCGCTTTACATCTTCGCGCTCTATCTCGGCGAAACGCGCGGGAAACTGAGCGAACAGGAGGTAATCGGCCACGCGCAGGAACTGATCGAACTGCCGATGAAGATCGAGGAGATCCTTTCGGACGCGGATTCGATCGAGGAACTCTCAAAGGATTTTTTCCGTTCGCAGGACTTTCTATATCTCGGCCGCGGGATCAATTTCCCGGTTGCGCTCGAAGGTGCGCTCAAGCTCAAGGAGATCTCGTACATTCACGCCGAAGGCTATCCGGCCGGAGAGATGAAACACGGCCCGAACGCGCTGATCGATGAAAAACTACCGGTCGTCATCATCAACACCCGCGAGGAAGGAAACGCCGGCAGCGAACTTCGTTATGAGAAAACGCACTCGAACATCGTCGAGGTCAAGGCCCGCGACGGGATCATCCTTTCGATCCTTTCCGAGGGCGACACGATGAGCTCGGTTGTTTCGGACCACGTCATCGAGATCCCGCAGGTTTCGGATATCCTGGCGCCGATCCTTTCGGTCGTTCCGCTTCAACTTCTGGCGTACTACATCGCGGTCCGCCGCGGTTGCGATGTTGATCAGCCACGGAACCTGGCAAAGTCAGTAACTGTCGAATAGTTTGGAGTTCTGCCGTGGGGCCGCATCGCTGTATCATGGCAACGATGAAAAAAACGGACCGACGACATCTGCGAGTACATAAGACGACGTTGAAGGAATCAACCGCCGGCGTCGATTTGGGGGACCGGACTCCGCAGGAGCTGATCGGGTTGATGTGGCAGATGACCCTCGATGCCTGGGCCTTCAAGGAGAACCTCAATGTTGAACCCCGACTACAAAGACATGTTGTCGTGCTTAATCGAGGAAGACGTTGATTTCTTGATTGTCGGCGCCTATGCACTGGCGGTGCACGGGTTTCCGCGGGCAACCGGCGACATTGATATTTGGGTACACAACAGCCAATCCAACGCCGAAAGGGTAGTCCGCGCGCTTGAGAGATTCGGCGCTCCGACCTCAGCATTGACCGTTGAAGATTTCACATCGCCGGACATCGTGATTCAAATCGGAGTCGAGCCCAGTCGGATCGATCTTCTAACGAAGATCAGCGGAGTAGAATTCGAAATTGCCTGGACGAACAAAACGAAGATCAAGATCGATGGGTTGGATGTTTTCGTTTTGTCGAAAGAGAATTTGCTGACCAACAAACGTTCCACTGGGCGTCCCAAGGATGTTGGCGACATCGCCTGGCTCGAGGGACTTTCAACCTCGTTCGAATAGCATTGGTTAGGACTGAAATGAGCGGCATCACATCCCTAATTGCGGCTTTGGAGAACGCGCCGGGCGTCATCATTCCGATGATCCGCGAGTTTCCGGCCGATTATCTGAAACGCCGGCCGAGTCCGACGAAATGGTCAGCTTATGAACACGCGTGTCATCTGTCGGGAACCGACGCGGCATTTCGCGCGCGGCTCGATCTGATACTGTCAGTCGAGAATCCGCTCATCGAAACGATCGAGAATTCGCCCGAGGTGGAAGCGGGTGCGCTGCTCGATGTGGATCTCAACGAATCGCTCGAACGTTACGCGCGGGAACGCGCGAATTTGGTCGTCAGGCTCCGCGGTTTGTCGGCCGATGATTGGGAACGAACGGCGGTTCACGAAGCGTTCAGCCATTATTCGGTCCGGATCATGTTCCGCCACGTGCTCAACCACGAAATGCTCCACGCTTACCGGATCGAGGAATTGCTCCTCAAGAAAGACTGGGATTGATCAGCGTTCGATCATGAAGATCGGGTAACCGATTCTGGTCCAACTCGATCCAAATCAGTCCGGCTTCGCGCTGGCAATTCACCTCAACAAATTTTCATCTCGGCGACGGTGATGGTAAATTCTTCCTTGCCGCAAATTCGGACCCTATGAACAAATCTCAGGTAATTTGGTTGATCATCAGACTTGCGGGCGTGTATTTGGCATACCTGCTGTTGATCACGTTTCTCGGGCTCGTCGCGTCGATTCCGGCGCTGTTCACGTTGCCGAAGATCGACGCTCCGAACAAGAACGCAAACGTCTCGAACCCGACGATGATACGTCCGATCGAGATTCAGCCGGCCGACGGAATCTACGGCGCGAACAACGATCCGACGCAGCCGAACCAGCCGAAATCAGCGGATGATTCGATAACCGCCAAGTTCAAGGGCCAAAATTTCACTGATTTTCTTTGGTACCTGATAATGACGGCGATCTACGGAGCGCTGACCTGGTATCTAATACGTGACGGCCGGATCCTGTTCGACATCCTCAATCGCGAACGCCCCGACTGGGCGGCCACTGAACGCGAGCCGGAAGTCACGACGTTGAATCTGACCGAAGAACAGCGTCGCGCAGAGTGAGTATTATGCAGAAAGTTTTGATCAATATCATGGCCGTTCTGGCGGTCGCGCTGACCGGCGCGTGTCTGACGAAGACTGTCGAATCTCAGGAGCGCAATCGCGTCGCCGGACCGATCTCGAAGCCCGCTGAGGTGCAAAAAGGACCGATCACGATCGCCGCAGTCGGCGACATCATGCTCGGCTCGACCTCGATCAACGATACTTTCCTGCCGCCGAATGACGGCGCCGACATTCTGAAAGAAGTTGCACCGATACTTTCGAAAGCCGACATCGCCTTTGGAAATCTCGAAGGTCCGATGCTCGAAGGCGGCAAAACGTCGAAATGTCCGCCGACCTCGACCCGCTGCTTCGCGTTCCGTGTTCCGACACGCTACAACAAATGGCTCAAGGACGCCGGATTCGATGTTCTGAGCCTCGCGAACAACCACGCGGGCGATTTCGGCGACTACGGGCGGTTAAGTACGCGACAGGCGCTCGATGCCGTCGGTATCAAACACGCCGGCAGCGATCGCGACGCGTTTTCGACCGCATATCTCGAGGTCCACGGACTCAAGGTTGCGTTCATCGCCTTTGCGCACAACAATTTGGTCCCGAACGTAAACGATCTCGTGGCTGCCCGTCAGTATGTCGAAGCGGCGGACAAGAAGGCCGACATCGTCGTCGTTTCATTCCACGGCGGCGCCGAGGGAACCGAACAGCAGCACGTGCCGAACCGGACCGAATTCTACGGAAGCGAGGCGCGCGGGAATCTGCCGCTTTTCGCGCGGACGGTGATCGACGCCGGTGCGGACCTCGTGATCGGACACGGCCCGCACGTCATGCGCGGGATGGAGATCTACAAGGATCGACTGATCGCTTATTCGATGGGCAACTTCGCGACGTACGGAATGTTCAAGCTCGAGAACGAAACTGCTCTGACCGCGATCTTCGAGATCAAACTCAACCCGGACGGTTCGTTCGCCGAGGGCAAACTCCACGCCGGACGGCAACTCGGCCGCGGCGGTCCGACGCTTGATCCGACGGGCGAAGGAGTCCGTGTCGTCCGCAACCTCTCGATCGCCGACTTCGGCGACCGCGCTCCGAAGATCAAGGATGACGGAACATTTACGCGGTAAGTTAATTCTGATTTTGTGGGAAGTTTAGTTGGCGGACGATCTCGATAAACCGCGGATCGTCCTTTACAAGATCAAAGAACAGCGGGTGACTCAAACCGACCATCCATGGATCGTGTTCCGCCATTCCTTTCTGGAGATACTTCACGGTGTTTTCTGTGTCGCCGACGCGCGCGAAAACTGACGCAACGCCGTTGGGCGGAAAGTTCCTGAGGTGCGGTCGTGTGAGTAGTTGGTTGAGCCGTACTCGCCAATATTCCGAAAGGCCGCCGCGGTCGAACGCTGCACGGACTTCGTCGGCGCATTCTTTTGGTTCACCCTGCATTTCCATCACCTTCACGAAGGATTCGAACGCTTCGCGGTCGCGTCCTGATTTCTCGAGGGCAAGTCCCTGGTGAAAATAGCTGTAGCCATAGTTGGGATCTATGGCGTGGACCTCGTTCATCAGATCGATCACCTTTTGATATTGGCCGAGATACAAGAATCTCGACGCGTACGATGTGCGAACTGTCGGAGATCTCGGATCAAGTGCGATCGCGGCCTCGTAGTGTCGGAACGCCTCGTCATAACGCTTCATCTCGAAAAGATACTCGGCATACCATTGCTGACCCGTCGCGTAATTCGGTTTCAATTCGACCGCCCGCCTGAACGATTCGTCGGCGGCCTTCCAATCCCAATCGTAATAGGCTTGGATCGTCCCGCGGGCGGCGTACGCCTCGGCGATCCCGTCGTCGATCCGAAGCGCCATATCGATCGCCTCGCGGGCTTTCGGATTTGCGACCGAAGGCATTTCGACCCCATAGTTCGAAAGCACGGCGTAGCAGTTGGCAAGACCGATGTACGCGAGCGCGTAACCCGGCTCAAGTTCCGTGGCCTTCGTGAATTCAACGATCGCATCCTTCAGATCTTGCGGCGACCGCTTGTTCCAAAGATAAACTCCCTGGAAATAACGAAGTTGAGCATCGGGATTCGAGGTGTAGTTCTTTGCGACCCGTGACCTTTCTTCCGGCGTGAGGCTCGCGGATAGCGCGTCCGCGAGATCGAGTGAGAGCCGATCCTGAATTCCGAAAAGCGCGCGCGCCTGATCGTCGTAAATTCTTCCCCAAACGGACGCGCCTGACTTGACGCGAATCAACTGCGCATAAACCCTGAGGTTGCCCTCGACACGCTGAACGCTGCCCATTACCAAGATGTCTGCGCTCAGATCCTCGCCGATTTGGCGAGGGTCGGCCGTTGTCCCGGCGTATTTCTGAACCGCGCCGGATGGCCTGACGACGACGCTGCGGATGTTGGCAAGCCGGGTCGTCATCGACTCCGAAACACCTGCCGCGATGACATCGTCCTCAGGCGGTCCGAGATTTCTGAATGGCAGGACGGCGACGGCCGTTGGCCGATTCGGGTCCGTCGGGGCGTTCGATCCTGAAAGAAAAAGAACCAATACGATCGAGAGCAGGACAAGAAAGCCGAACGAAGCAACGAAGATCATTGTCCGGCGATCCAAAGTGATTTCATCATGCTGACCGTCTGGATCTGCCGTCGATACTGTGACGCGGGGAGTGCCGACAATTTCGCTGACGGGCGATATCGGGACGATCAGGCGGTAGCCGCGGTTCGGAACAGTCAGTACGAATTGCGGGTTTTTCGGATCATCACCGAGAGCTTTACGAAGAACGAAGATCGTCTGCGACAAATTCGCTTCTTCGACAAAAACATTCTCCCAAACCTCGTCGAGAAGTTGGTTTTTCGTCACAACTTCACCGGCGTTCCCCACCAGGCAAATCAAAACGTCAACCGCCTTCGGCGACAGGTGTATCTTCTCACCGCCGTCGCGCCGGCAAAGAAGCCTCCGCTGCGTATCGAGGCGGAACGGGCCGAATTCGAATAACGTGCCTTCCAAAAGCTCAGTCATAAACCGCTCTTGAGAAATTCTGAGAACTTTTGATGTCCATTTTGAGGACTTTCGGCAGTAAGTCAAGAGAAATTATGGCATTCGAAAGTTGAGGTCGAATCGGGTTGAATTCGGCCGTCAGGATCAGACTCAAAGAAGAGGTGAAGCGCTATGAGAATCAAACAACTTGCCAAGGTTTTGATGACTGTCTTCTTGGGCTGCGCTTCGGCGCTGTCTTCCGACGGAGACCTGGATTTGTCTTTCAACGCCGGAGTTGTCTGGCGCGGCGCCGCCGTATTTGATTTTGCGCGGCAAAGAGATGGCAAGATCGTGATCGGCGGCAACTTCACCGTCGTCGACGGGAGGTCATACAACTGCGTCGCGCGGTTGAACGCCGACGGTTCGCTCGATGGCGCCTTTAACATCGGCCGCGGTGCGGGCTTCAATTCGGTGGGATGCAACGGTGAAGTAAGAGCCGTCGCGGTCCAACCCGACGGCAAGATCCTCGTCGGCGGAGCATTCAGCACGTTCGGAGATACCGGGCCAACGGAGCTTCGATCATATCTGGCGCGCCTCAATCCGGACGGTTCGCTGGACGGGTCCTTCATCGGACTGGTTCCGGGCAGCGGACCGAGCGGAGAGATCGACGACATCGCGGTCCAACCCGACGGCAAGATCCTGATCGCGAGCTTCAATACGACCCAATACGACGGTGTTTCTGTCGGCTATTTTGCTCGCCTGAACGAGAACGGATCACTTGATACGGATTTCAATACGAATTTACAGGGCGGGTTCGACACGTCGACGAAGACGATCGAATTGCAGAGCGATGGCAAGATCCTGGTCGGCGGCCCGTTCACGCAGGTCGGTACCCATGCTGCGTCGCATCTCGCGAGGCTCAATTCCGACGGCACGTTCGATGACGCCTTCACCACCAACGGCGGAACCGGGCCTTCAAACGGCGTTCTGGACATCGTCGTTCAGGCTGACGGGAGGATATTGATCTGCGGTCTGTTCGATGAATTCAACGGAGCGACGGCCCATAGGATAGCCCGACTCGATTCCTCGGGCGCATACGACGCATCGTTTGTGTCGCCGGTCGCCGTCAACTCACCGATCGAGTCGCTCGCGATCGACCGGGTCGGTCGAATCCTTGCCGCCGGCGGTTCCGCGTATTTTGATGACGGCATTGTTCAGCGGAACGCGATCGCGCGATTGTCGGCCAACGGTTCAGTCGATCCAATCTTTTCAGTCGGCGTCGGTACGAACGGGCCGATCACGGTCATCGGTCTTCAGGGAAACGATCTGCTTGTCGCGGGCGGATACACATTGATCCACGGCAAGTCTCAATTGAGTTTCAGCCGACTCTTGCCGAGCGGGATCGTCAACGCCGACTTCGAGCCCGTGATCGGCTTGCCCGGAACGGTCAACGCAATCGAGATCCAGCCTGACGGCAA
>JAKOSS010000953.1 GCA_029777145.1 Acidobacteriota bacterium
ATACAAAGACTTACTACGGCTCTTCCGGCTGGAAGGAAGGGTTGACGCTTGCGACGGAGGATTGCCTCACCACTTCTCCGACATCGTGTTCAAACCGGAAACGCTGGACGTGGTCGGATTGGGACCAAGACGACACCGGCGTAAGTTACCAGACAAACCCGCGTGTCATAGAGACCCGCGTCGGCGACGACACGAACACAAAACGGACAACCATCGAATACACTGAGAACCTAGTCACCGGGCAGGTTCTCTACGGTCTGCCAAAGACTGTTCAGGTTTACGACAGCAGCCTTTCGAACGTCCTCAAAAAGGTAAAGACAGAGTACAACCTCGACTCTGCCTACACTTCACGCCGGATCATCGGCCTGCCGTCGAAATCGGAGGCTTGGGGATGGAACGATCTTACGAGCAGCCTCGAATACGTCTCCAAAGTCACTTACGAGTACGACACGGACGACGATTTTGCGACGTCAGGATTGAACCAGGATATCTCCCCGGTTCAGCACGACAACACGAACTACGGGGCCGCGTTTAGCCTTGGCCGCGGCAACCTCACAACCACAACACGCTGGAATGTAGAATACCCGACAAACTCAAGCGAAGCCGTCACCACAACCGTCGAATACAACACTGCCGGCTCCGTAGTCGCGAAGATCACGCCGTGGGACGGCACAAACACGAGAACGGTCAAGATCGGCTACGCGGACAACTGGAACTCGACCGTTTCGGGTGCGACATATGCATACCCGACAAGCATCACGGATTCGGCAAACAACTCATCGACCGTTAAGTATCGATACGACATCGGGGCGAATGTTGAAGCGACGAGTCCGGCACCGGCTGGAAACTCGCAAGGCAAGATAACCGAACGCGAATTCAATTCGTTGGGCAGGCTATCTAAAGAAAGAATAGTCAACAACGGGGCCTACACGCGTTACGAATACCCGGCAAACGGCATCCAATCAAAAGTGTTCTCGACCATCATCGACACTGACAACGACGGCGCCGACGCAGATGACGAGGTCCTCACCGAAAGCTGGACCGACGGCGCGGGAAGAGTTCTTCGCTCCAGATCACCACACCCGGGAAGTGATGGCGGCTGGTCGGCGACTTTGTCTGAGTTTGACGTGCTTGGAAGGCTCAAGAGACAATCCGCACCGAGGGAAGTTGATTCTGACTGGGATCCATCCGGAGATGATTCAGCCGGAGAATGGAAATGGATCACAACGGAATATGACTGGAAAGATCGTTCGATTCGGACGATCAGCCCCGATGGAACAGATACTCTTACCAGTTATCAAGGCTGCGGATGTGCTGGAGGGCTTGTGACCACGGTCCAGGGCGAACTCGTCAATGTCCCGGGACAATCGAATACGCAGGCCAGACGCACTCAAAAGTTCTATGCCGACGTTCTCGGTCGGACATTCAAGGTTGAAGCACTCGATTGGAGTAACAATGTTTATTCGACGATGAAGACCCTGTTCAACGGAAGAGATCAGGTGGTCACAATGACTGAATACGCGGGTACAGACAGCAGCTCAACCTCCCAGGTGACTTCGGCGACTTATGACGGGCACGGCCGACTATCGACCCGGCATGTTCCCGAACAGGACTCGGAAAAGAATACCGTACTTACCTACAATCCGGACGACAGCATAGCAACCGTAACCGACGCTCGCGATGTCGTCAAATCGAACTTGTACAACAGTCGAGGCCTTCTGACTCAGACGACCTATACTCTTCCTCAAGGATCGACCATCCAGCAGACCCCATCGGTTTCGATCAGTTTTGATAATGTCGGGAACCCTGTGCAGATGACCGACGGGATGGCAACCACTTCGTATGCATATAACGAACTTTCGCAGTTACTAAGCGAGACCAAAGCTTTCGTTGACACAATGCCTAACGCGCCGTTGGAGAACAATAGCTTCAAGATCGAGTACACGTACGGGTTGAACGGTCAGCTTGCGTCGTTAAAAGACCCTTTTGGTCAACAGTTCAATTATGTCCGAGATTCGGTCGGCAGTACGAAGCAGATAAATGGAAGCACATCGTTCGGAGGCGTCACATCGTACCTTTCCGACGTGAAGTACCGTGCATGGGGTGCGCCGAAGGAAACGACATATGGCAATGGCCTGAAGATGCTCGCAACGTTCGATCAGAATCTGATGACCGCGAGCTACACGCTCACCAACCCCTCGACGTCGGTTAATATCATGCGGAAAGAGTACGAATATTATCCGGACAACAATCTTCGATACTCGGAAGACCTGAACACTCCGAAGCATGATCGTTTGTACGAATACGATTTCGGCCTGCGGCTGACGAAAGCCCGCAGCGGCCCGGAGGCTCGCGGGCAAACACCGACATATCCTGACGACGTCCCTTTTCGCGAGGACTTCACTCACAACGCATTCGGCCACATGACAAGCCAGACCGGCGATTGGCGACCCGGCACCGATTGTTCTCGTGATGATTTTTCGGACTCGAACACATTTCTCAACAACCGGAACACGCATTCCGGAGCATCATACGACGCGGATGGGCGACAACTTCACCTCATGGGAATCCACAAGCGATTTGATGCGCGAGGTTCGATGATCAAACTTTGGAATGGTTTATCAGATTATGATCTGGTGTTTGCCCACGACGGCAACGGCCGGGAGGTGAAGAGAACGGAGAAGGTTTGGGATTCAGAGGAAATGGACTGGAGCGAACCGGAAACTGTCTACTACATCCGATCCAGTGTCTTGGGTGGCAAAATCCTAACGGAAGTAGCCAGTACAGGGGCAAAGGCGAAGACATACATTTACGCCGGCAACGAAGTCCTTGCGGAACAGAACGTGAATATCGAGGACAACTCATCTCAAAGCGTCGCTTGGGAACATTGGGATGCGAGCGGGGTGGCAAGAGTCAGAACAAAGCCAGATGGCTCCACCTACATTGGCGGCGAAGAGATCGACCCGTTGGGCCATAAGTTCAATGGAGCATGCTTCCCGCCGCGACCTGATCGGGGATATGGTAACTTGCAATTCGGATCGTCTAGCCTTATTGACTGGTCGCTTTTCGGCAGTTCCAATTACGGTGAAGGATGTTTTTATGAGGGCGTACCGGAACTATGCCAGAACATCA
>JAKOSS010000954.1 GCA_029777145.1 Acidobacteriota bacterium
ATGGATGTCGCGATCTACGAGGTCAACAAATCGGACCTGATGCAGTTCGGGAACCAGCTCGGGACGACCGGTGACAACGGAACACTCCGAAACCTTGGTGGCGTGAATTTGCCGTTTTTTACCACCGGTACGACGCAAAACATTACTTCGGGTTTTCCGTTCAAGGCGGGTGATGTCGCGAGTCTTGCTTTGGGTTTGCCGATCAGCAATATCACTGCGTTGCAGAACAAGTCGAACACGAAGTTGCTTGCCTCAACGCAGATCCACGCCTTTAACAATCAGGATTCGTCGGCGCGGATCGGACAGCGTGTTCCGGTCAAGACCGCGTCCTTCGCACCCGTAACCGGAACCGGCAGCACCAACGTCAACAACAGCTTCGTCGGCGACGTGATCAACTACGAACAGGTCGGATTGACGCTCAAGTTCAAGCCGATCGTCTTTCCGAATCAGGACGTCCAGGTTGTGATGGAGATCGAATCGAAGGATGTCGCGGGTGCGAGTTCGCTGACGCCGGTGTTTACAGAACGCACGATCAAAGGCACGGCGCGGGTCCAGAACAACAAGACACTGCTGCTCGCGAGCGTCGCGCAGGGTGTCGAAAGCAACAGCCGTTCGGGACTTCCGCTGCTCGGGCTGATCCCGATCCTCGGCCGTTTCTTTACCGCTCCGACAAAAGACAATCGTCAGGTCGACATTGTCATCGCGATCACGCCGCGTGTCATCCGGGCGCCGTCGATCCTTCCGGAAGACATCATCGAACGACCGACCGGTTCGGTTGCGACGCCGACCAGCGGATCGCTTGAAGCGATGCTGATCCAGGACGAGATCGACGAGCAACTGGCGACCGCCCGTCGTTTGGGCAATACCGCCAAGGTCGAGAAGAAGGCCGAGCCGCAGCCGACGTTCGTCAAAACCGAAGAGGTGACGAGTTCGAATACCGAATCGCAGCAGACAACGCCTGTAACTGATTCGACTGTCGCGAACATCAAGCCGATCGACGCGCAGAACGTGAAGACGCTCGCGATCACGCAGGCTTCGGACGAAAGTGATTCCGACACGGTCGTTCCAAAGCCGCTCGCGCTTCCGCTGAAGCAGCTTTCGCTCAAAACGCCGGAAACAACCGGACCGACCGCCAACCTGCAGTTCCTGCCGGCGCTACCGGAAATGAAAGCGGGCGAGAAGACGCGTGTTGCGGTGCTCGTCCGTACGGCGTCGGCGTTCCGCTCCGCGGTTCTCGGATTCAAATATGATCCGACGAAACTGGCCGTTCGGTCGGTGGCGTTCGGCGATGTCTTCGGAGCGCAATCTTCAGGCAAAGAAGTGATCCCGTTCCTGAATCAAAACGGAAAGACCTACGTCAATCTCCAGTCGTCGCTTGATACGGCGGAGAATTCGTCCGGAATTCTGGCGTATATCGATGTCGAGGCACTCGCGGACGGGCGCCACGAATTCGCGTTCGATTCCGAGATCATGACGATGCTGACGAATGACGGGGTCAATATCGGTCTGAAGTTCTGAAGTTGAGATGACCGCCATTTCGATTCAAAAAACAAAAGCCGGCGGCTACACGCTACTCGAACTCGTGATCACCCTGACGGTGATGTCGATCGTCGTGCTGGCGACGATCCCGTTGGCGCAAAACGCGGTCAAGCGACAGAAGGAAATGCGTCTTCGTGAATCTTTGCGGATGATCCGCAACGCGATTGACGAATTCAAGCGCGATACCGTTGGAGCATGCCCGCAAGGCGCGATCACAACCTCGAACCCGGCAGCGCAGCAGCTCGGAGCGAACGTCCCGGCCGATCCGCGAAGCCGTGTCGTGATCGACGATTGCAAGATCTTCACGACCGACAATCTCGATCGATACCCACCCGATCTCGCCACGCTGGTTGACGGCGTTCGCGTCAAGGCCCGAGGGATGCAAACACGGCAGGGAAGTGTTTTCGATGAAAAGAACGCGACCGAACTCTCGGAAAACAAGGAAGTCGTCAAGAAGTATCTGCGCGAACTGCCGATCGATCCGATGACCGGAAAAGACGATTGGATCCTGCGTTCGTCATACCAGGACAAGGACTCGTCGAGTTGGGATGAGATCAATGTCTTTGATGTCAGGTCGTCGTCCGACGAGGAAGGAATGAACGGCGAGAAATACGGTGATTGGTAAGAGATGGATCTGGGACTGAGAAAAATTCGATCTTTACGCGCCGAGGGCGGATTCTCGTTGCTCGAGTTGGTGATCGCGATCTTCATTCTGATCATTTTGCTCTCCGTCGCGCTGCCTGCGTATCAGCGGAGCGTTCAGCACGCGCGCGAGACGGTCCTCAAGGAAAACCTGTGGCAGATCCGTCGGCAGATCGACCAATACTCGGCAGACAAAGGAAAGCTTCCGCAGTCACTCGCCGACCTCGTCAAGGAAAAATACTTGCACGAGGTCCCGGTCGATCCGATCCTCGAAAAGGACGAATGGAACGAAGTAATGGGCGAAGATCCGAACTCGTCGGAAAGCGGATCGGGACTCGTCGATGTCAAGAGTCTTGCCGACGGCGAGGATTCCGACGGCAAGCAATATCAGGAATACTGAACGCCGCCTGCCCGCAAAAATCATGTTCAAGCCGAATTATCCAAAATGTGCGCTCGGTCTGGAAGCAGAATCAGTGACCGCTGTCGCGCTCCGAAGCGAAGGCCGCGGGCGATTCGGGATCAGCCAGGCCGCATCGGTCGAACTGCCCGATGGACTTCTTGTACCGAGTTTTCTTGAGACGAACATCTCGAATCGCGACGAACTCCTGTCGATCATCGAGGACGTCTGCCTCCGGGCCGGTCTGGCAGGAGAGAGGCGTTGGTCGGTGTCATTGCCGGGAAATACGGCGCGGACGACGATTCTGACGCTCGATAACGAGCCGTCGTCGAAAAAAGAACTCGGCGACATTCTGGATTGGAAGGCGGAACACAGTTTCGGCGCTCCGGCGCGCGAGTTGCGCCTGGCGATGACGAAGATCTCACCCGACCGCGAAGGAAAGGTGCGTTATTTTGCAACAGCGGTCACGCTGTCCGTGGTTGACGAATTTGAGTCGATGTTTGAGGCGTACGGCTGGCAGGCAGGTTTGATTCTGCCCCGCGCGGTCAGCGAGGCAAACTGGTTGATGGGCCGGAACTCCGGGAGCGATTCGTTGTTAATCAGTTCCCAGAACGACGGATTTTCCGCGGTTCTGATGCGCGGTTCCGAACCGGTCGTCGTGCGTAACGTGACCTGCACCGAAGCTGAAACTGACGACGAGATCTACCGGTTGCTCATGTTTTACAACGACCGGCTTTTGTCCGGCGCGTCGGACGTTTTGAGGCGCGTGCTTCTTGTCGGAAAGAGCATAGATCGCGATCGGATCAGGTCGATCTCAGGCGAAGCGCTCGGACATGAACTCGAAATTCTCAGGGCATCGGATGTCGGTCTCGAATTGCCGCCCGGCAGCATCACGTTCGACGATGTCGCCGCGCCGGCGGGCGTTGCGATGCTCGGTATGTGATCGTCCGGGAGCGATCGAATGTCCGCGCAATCCCGCGCCGGACAGTTGCACGTCATGCCGGCTCTTCACGTCTTGAAACTTTTCTGAAATAATAGGCGTACATTCTTGGCGTCATGACAACCAAAGCAATTGCCCTGGAAAAATTTGACGGCATCAGTGATATCGAACTGATCGCGAGGGCGATCCGCGGCCGTGAGGACGGCTTCGAGGAGCTCGTTCGACGCTATCAGCGGCCGATCACGAATTACGTTTTCCGGATGCTGAACGATTACGACGCTTCGCTCGACGTCACGCAGGAAGTCTTCATCAAGGTCTATAACTCGCTCGGCAAGTACAGTTCGGAATACAAGTTCTCGACCTGGCTTTATCGGATCGCGCACAATGCGGCAATCGACCATATCCGACGCAAATCCCCGAATCAGCAAAGCATTGAGGCCGAGAACAGCGATGGCTCCTATCAGCTTCAGATCGAAAGTCCGAATCCTACACCGGAACAGGATCGGGAACGGAGCGAATGGAGGACGGAGATCGCCGCGGTCGTGAAATGTCTGCCGGCGGCGTATCGCGAACTCATTCTCCTGCGGCACTCGCAGGACCTCAGCTACGACGAGATCGCCGAGATCACCAATTTACCGCTGGGAACCGTCAAGAACCGACTTTTCCGTGCCCGCGAGATGATGCGTGAGATCTTTATCGAGCGCGGATTCACCCGTCGATAAATATTCAACCGATGAACTACGAGATGCAATATCGGCCGCCGACCAGCCTTCAGACCGCCGAAGAACGGCAGATGGGGCTTTTTCTGCATATTTCCCAACTTGCTTTCGTATTTATTTTTCCGGTCGGGGTCGCGCTCCCGATCATCCTTTGGCAGACACAAAAAGACAAGATGCCGGCTCTCGACGTCCACGGCAAAATGACCGCCAACTGGATGATCTCGTGGGCGATTTACATGTTCATCTCCTGGGTTCTGATCTTTGTTCTGATCGGTATTCCCTTGATCATTGCGCTCGGGATAATCGGCATCGTTTTTCCGATCGTCGGAGCGGTCAAAGCCAACAACGGCGAACTGTGGGATTATCCGCTGACCATCAAGTTCATCAAGTAGAACGATGTTCGAAAATCTTCCCCAAAATGCCCGATCATGTCCGCGCGTCGATATCGCGGCATATCTCGACGGCGAGCTCGATCCCGCCGCGGAGATCGGGCTTGAGCGGCACATCGCGGAATGCGCCGTCTGTCGGGAAGAACTCAATGAACAGAAACGCCTAACATTCGCGTTGGACTCGGCGCTTGAAGGCGACGATCAGATTGCGATCCCTGAAAATTTTGCAAAGGTTGTGACGACAAATGCCGAATGCAAGGTCGAGGGACTGCGCTGTCCGGTGGAGCGGAGCCGAGCGCTTCTCGTAAGCGTTTTGCTCGGTCTGATCGTGCTGGTCGGGGTAGCCGCCGATTCAAAGTCGGAATTCGGCTTTGTCGGCGCGGCCGCGGACAGGATGCTGGCGGTCGCCTCGTTTTTTCTCCACATGACGAAAGACCTCGCCGTTGCGACGTCCGTGATCCTGCGCTCGGTCTGCCCCAATACGCTTTTCAAATCGGCCATTTCTTTCGGCGCGGTTCTTCTGACGGTTGTTGTCTCGATCATTTTTGTTGCGAAATTCCTCAGACAAAATCGATTTTGAAACGTATCATAGTCCGTGCATCCGACAGCGGACATTTACGGACCCTATCGAACGTTTGTACCGGCGTTGCGGCGTCTTGTTCATCTCGTTCTGATCACCGTGGCCCTGAGTGTCTGCGCTCTTGCTCAAGGCGCCGGAATCTCGACCAGCGAAGACGGTCAGACATTGATCATCGACGACGCCGGGAGCGAGGTCCTCGCCTTCGGCAAGAACGTGATCGTCAAGAAACACGCTCAGGGTGTCTTCGCGTTCGGCGGGAATATCATCGTCGAAGGGACCGTCGATGCGGACGTGGCGACGATCGGCGGATCGGTGACGCAGCGCGAGGGGGCGCTCATCGGCGGTGATGTGATCGTCATCGGGGGAACATTCAACGCCGAGGGCAAGCAGCCGCTTCGAAATCCGGAAAAGCAAACCGTTGTATTCGGCGTGTTCGAAGAAGAGTTCAGGAGTTTCGCTCAGAATCCGACGTCGATCTTCTCGCCCACGCTGACCTGGAGCTTTGTCGCGCAGCGCGTGCTTTCCGTTCTGTTTTGGTTTGTAATTACGTTTACGTTGACGACGATCTCGCCCGGCGGCGTGAGTCGCGCGGTCGCAAGATTTCAGCTCGGAAGTGCAAAGGTCCTCGCGCTCGGGATCGCGGGACTTCTCGGGATGGGCGCGGCGGTCCTGCTTTCGGCCGCCTATCTTCCGGGGTACCTCGCCGGACTCGTTCCGCTGATGATCATCTTCCTATTGTTTCTGGCGTTCATCTTTGGCCGCGTTGCGCTGCAGGTGAGCTTCGGTAAATTTCTCCAAAAGCATCTGGTTCCGGACAACATGCAGTCGGAAACGCTGGCGATCCTTCTCGGGGTTTTCGGCTGGACGCTGATCCTCTCGATTCCTTATCTATGGACACTCGCTCTGGTTGTCGTTTTCGCGGCCAGCGTCGGCCTCGTTTTCACCGCCCGATCGGGCAACCCTTGGCAGACCCCGTAATTTGCGGAAACCTTTGTTTGTAAAGAGGTTGTTAAATTTACAATTCTTTACAGAACGGGTAAAACCTTTTCCTTTCAATTAACGTCTAGGTTTGTGAATCAAGTCGGTCGGCTTTATCCGGCCTTCTCGCAACAGATATTTAGGGAAGACATAAATGTTTAAGAACAAAGCACTTATTTTACTTTCATTGATCGTCGCATTGGGCACGATAACCGGTTTCGGACAGGTCAACGCGGATGTCGGCATCAAGGCGACTTTTGCCGGCGGCGACGTGACCGCGATCGGGGACAACAAGATCTCGTTGAAAACCGTCGACGGACCGATCGACGTTCTCATCGTCAGCGCGTCGGCTTTCAAAAAGGTCACGGCCGAAAATCTCAGTCTCAAAGGCGCTGTCGCCTCGTCTGTTTCCGAGATCGCCGTCGGCGACAAACTTCTGGTTTCAGGTCTTGTTGCGGACGATAAGAAGTCGATCACGGCCAAGACGGTCTATCTGATGTCGAAGTCGACGATCGCCGAGAGGAATTCAAAGGAACTTGAAGATTGGCGAAATCGCGGGACGACCGGTCGAGTTGCGTCGGTCGATCCGATGACGAACGCGATCACGGTGTCCGTCGGGTCCGGGGTGATGGCGCGCGAAGTGATCGTCAAACCGGGTCAGGAAACTGAATTTATGCGCTTTTCGCCCGATTCGAATGATTTCGCGAAGGCGAAAAAAAGTTCGATCGCCGAGATCGAAAAGGGCGATGAGATCAGGGTCCTCGGGAACCGCAATTCGGACGGCTCCGAGGTTTCGGCCGAAAAGATCGTGACGGGAAGCTTTTCCCAGACGAGCGGTACGATCAAATCGATCGATCTTGACAAGGGCCAAATCACGATCCAGGAAGTCTGGAGCAAGAAAGTTGTAACGATCTCGGTTCTGCCCGTGTCTGTTCTCAAGCAGTTTCCTGAGGAAACGGCGTCGCGTCTCGCGATGTTCAACGCGATGCAGCAAGGCGGGTTCAGACCTCCCGACGGTCAGCAGAATCCTCAGAATGCGCAGCAGAATCCGCGGAACGCCCAGCAGAATCCGCAGCAGAGTCCCGAGCAGCGCACGCCGGGCCAGATGCCTGGAGGCGGAATGGGACAAGGCGGCGCGCGTCGGGGTGGCGTAGATGATTCGCAGTTCCCGGTATTGAAAATAACGGATTTTAAGGTCGGCGACATGATCGCGGTCCTCAGCTCAAAATCGGCGGATCCTGCGTCGGTCCGTGCGATCAAGATCTACAACGGCATCAAGCCGTTTATTGACGCCCAGGAGGCAATGGCCGCCCGGAGCGGAGGCCAACGCGGAGGCGGCGGGGCGAATTCATCATTTACAATTCCGGGGCTCGACGGTTTCGGAAACTAACAGCTTTCATGAACAGGGGACGGATGTTGTCCGCCCCCAAATTTTATAGCCAAGGGACATTATGAAAAACATAAGTTTTATTGCAATCATACTCGCCGTGATCGCGCTCACCGGCACGAGCGCCTCGGCGCAGAAGGCCGGATCGATCTCGGGGCAGGTTTTCGACAGCCTCGGAGCGGTCGTTGTCGGCGCCAACGTGATCGTGGTCGATTCGACCGGCAAAGAGAAGTCGGCGGTGACCAACAAACAGGGTGAGTTCGCGGTTGCGGGTCTTACCGAGGGAAACTACACGGTCCGCGTCGTGGCGCCCAAGTTCTCGCTTTATGAGCAGACTGAGGTCGCGGTCACGTCCGGCGAAAAGACCGAGTTGACGGTTGCGTTGTCAGTCGAGGGCGTGAGCGAGAACGTCGAGATCAACGGCGACAATCAGGTCGACAACGATCCCAACAACAACCAGTCGCAGATGATCCTGAAGGACAAGGATCTCGAAGGCCTTCCGGACAACGAGGAAGAACTCGAGGCGGCGCTTCAGGCGCTCGCCGGCCCGTCTTCCGGACCGAACGGCGGACAGATCTATATCGATGGATTCACCGGCGGACGGCTTCCGCCGAAAGATACGATCCGCGAGATCCGCATCAACCAGAATCCGTTCTCGGCCGAATACGATCGTCTCGGTTTCGGCAGGATCGAGATCTTTACAAAGCCCGGTTCCGACCGCTTCCGCGGTAATGTTTTCGGAAACTTCAACGACGAGAGCCTGAATTCCCGCAATCCGTTCGCGACCAACCGCGCATCGTCACAGACCAGGATGTTCGGCGGAAACGTTTCGGGTCCGTTGATCAGCAAGAAGGCGTCGTGGGGATTCGACATCAGCAATCGCCAGGTCGACAACGGTGCGTTGATCAACGCGACGATCCTTGATCCGTCGTACAACCCTACGCCGTTCCAGCAGGAACTGACGGTCCCGAATCGCCGGTTCTCGTTCGGTCCGCGGGTCGATTACGCGATCAACGACAAGAACACGCTGGTCGCGCGCTACAGCTTTTCACGCAACACCACGAGCAATCAGGGCCTCGGAGGATTTTCGCTGCCGACGCGCGCGTACGAGACTTCGGTCAATCAGCACGAGCTGAGGCTTACGGAAACGGCGATCCTGAATCCGAAGACGGTCAACGA
>JAKOSS010000955.1 GCA_029777145.1 Acidobacteriota bacterium
ATAGATGTTTGAGTGTCCCCGCACCGGGGATCACCGCAACTTGACCACGGATAAACCCGAGGCAAGAACATCATGAAACGAAGAAACGAATTGTCAAAGATCACCGCAATCATCCGCCTGCGTCAACAACCGCGGGCCCGGATGATTGCGTCCGTCGGTCACTTGACACCGAAACCGTCTTTATAGATGCGCTCCAGTCAAAATCCCAAATCCGAATTCCGAAATCCCTAGTATCGGATCAATTCCCTTGCCGCCTGCTCGACGTCCTCGATCTGCGGAAGGATGTAATCCTCGACCTGCGGGGCGTAGGCGACGAAGGTGTCGGTCGCGGCGACGCGTTTGACGGGCGCGTCGAGGTATTCGAACAGTTCGTCCGAGATGCGCGCGACGATCTCCGCGCCGTAGCCGAACGAGAGCGAGTCTTCGTGCGCGACGATCACGCGCGAGGTCTTCTTCACAGATTCGGCGATCGCTTCCCAATCATACGGAACGAGTGTACGGAGATCGATGACCTCGACCGAGATGCCGTCCTTTTCGAGCCGTTTCGCGGCCTCGAACGAGCGCTGGACGAGCGCGCCGAACGTGATCACCGTGATGTCGCTTCCCTCTTTGACCGTCCGCGCCTTGCCGAACGGGATCAGGAATTCCGACGACGGATACTGCGATTTGTTGTAAACCTGCCGGTAAAGGTGCTTGTGTTCTAGGAACATCACCGGATCGTCGCAGCGGATCGAGGTCCGCAGCAGACCGTTTGCGTCGAGCGCGTTCGACGGATAAACGATCCGCAGTCCGGGCGTGTGCGCGAAGAGCGTCGTGCCCGACTGCGAGTGATAGACGGCGCCGCCTTTGAGATAGCCGCCGACCGGCACGCGGATGACCATCGGGCATTTCCAGTCGCCGTCCGAACGCCAGCGCATGACCGCGACCTCGTTCCGGATCTGGTGCATCGCCGGAAAGATGTAATCGAAGAACTGGATCTCGCAGACGGGTTTGAGTCCGCGCAGCGACATTCCGACCGCGCGGCCGACGATGTTCGCCTCGGCGAGCGGCGAGTTGAAGACGCGCGTCGAGCCGAATTCCCTTTGAAGATTTGCGGTGACCTTGAACACGCCGCCCTTGCCTTTGACGCGGTCGAGATACTCCTCGCGCGAGCAGTCCGCGACGTCCTCGCCGAAGACGACGATCCGTTCGTCGCGCGCCATTTCCTCGTGCATGCAGCGGTTGATCAGATCGACCATCGTACCGGCGTTCCCTGAAAGTTCGGCGCCGTCTTCGGTGTCGAACAAGGAGCGGTCTGTCGGATCGATCTCGTCGGAAAAGACGTGCCGGTGCGCGGATTCGGGCGCGGGCTGCGGCGTCACGACGGCGATGTCGGCCGCTTGGTTGACCTCGGCATCGACCTCCTTGCGGAGTGCTTCGAGCTCTTCGGAGCTGATCACGCCTTCGGTCATCAGAAACTCGGCGAACGTGCGGATCGGATCGATCGACGCATCGTGCTGGCGTTCTTCCTCGGGGCGGTAGAGTTTTTCGTCATCCGAAAGTGAGTGCGAATACGGGCGGATGACCGTCGCGTGAATGAATGCCGGACCGTTGCCGGCGCGGCAATATTCGGCGGCCTCCTTGAACGCGGCGTAGCTCGCCAGCGGATCCGTGCCGTCGACCTTCGCGATATGCAGGTTCGGAAATCCTTTGACGAGTTCCGAAATGCTTCCGCCGGCGGTATTGACCTCGACCGGGACGCTGATCGCGTAACCGTTGTCTTCGACGACGAAGATCACCGGGATCTTCAGATTGCAGGCCGAATTCAACGCTTCCCACCACTCGCCTTCGCTCGTTGTGCCGTCGCCGACCGACATGTAAACGACCTCGTCACCCTTGAATCCGGTGACATATTCCTTCAGCGCGGGCAGCTTCAGCGCG
>JAKOSS010000956.1 GCA_029777145.1 Acidobacteriota bacterium
GCCGAAGGCGATAGCTAATAAAGCACGAGGTGCAGCGAAGCAAACCTCGGGTGCGGATCCGAATCGGAGTCCTATCGCTGAATGCGACATGCGGTGCGTCGGACCTTCGATCGCCAAGCGGGAATCGCGCGTGAACGCGCAACTCATGCGAGTTGACGAAATCCCAGACTCGAAATGTCCCGTCGCTTTGCGACTTGTTGACGACGAATCCAATGTGAACGAATGTCGTCGGTTGCAATTTGAGATCCGCAATCGAAAATCCAAAATCGAAAATCCAAAATCGAAAGGGCCGCCTGAAGGCGGAACTCCAAACATCCGCGATCCGAAATCCGCATTCAGAAATACGATGTCGCTCCGCGACTCGTTGTCGTACGAATCCAACGGTGAACGAATGTCGTCGGTTCGCAATTTGAATTCCGAAATCGAAAATCCAAAATCGAAAATCCAAAATCGAAAGGGCCGCCTGAAGGCGGAACTCCAAACATCCACAATCCAGAATCCCAATTCCCAAATGAAAAAGGGGCCGCCCCGAAGGCCAGCCCGAATAGTCATTATTCGATAAAAAGGGAACTTACGCTGAAGCGGCTTCTTTCTTCTTCTCGCGCTTGATGCCGCCGATCTGGACGAGGTTGTCGCCTTTGATGTTGTTCTTGTCGAGAACCATCTGCTGATAAAGCTTGCGCATCATCTGCATTTCCTCGGCAGCGGTCTTCGGGCCTTCCATGTCCGGCTTGTTCGGACGGGTCAGGTCAACCTCGTTGAGCGTCAGGCCGTGCGACTTGTCCGCGAGCGGAACTTCCTTGCCACGGGCGAAGATCTCATGACGGCCATGATCCTTGTACCACTGCGCAACGGTCGCGTTTTGGTGCATGTGCTCGATGATGTTTCTCCAGCCGATGCCCGTGTTGTAAGCGCAGAACGAGATCTCGCCTTCCTGCGTGCCGTACGGGATGATGCACATCTCGGTGCGGCGGAAGTCGTAGTTGAACAGGTCCTGGAACCACATTCCGGCGATGAACAGGAAGTTCCACGGATCGGAGCGGCGTTTCTCGATGTCTTCCATCGTCCGCGATCCGTCGACCTTTCCGTAGTTCTTGCCCGAGAGTCCGAACGACTTGTCGAATTTCTTGAAGATGCCGCCAAGCGTCAGGCTGCTCGGAGCGCCGTACGGGTTGTAGTTCTTGAGCAGCGCGAGTCCCATCATGATGTTCGAAAACCACTTGCCGCGGTTCGTATCGGTGATGTGCTGCATGTCGGTGACGAGTCCCTGAATGTTCAGGAACTGCGGAACCGGAGCCATTTCGTTGGTCTCCTTGTTGATCATCATCGCCGTGCCGACGCCGCAGTTCGGGTGGCAGCCGCACGAGACCTGTCCCCATTCGGCTTCCGGTCCGTGAACAACGTCCGCGAAATCGGCGAACGCGCCCATCAGCGAAAGCGGGAACCAGTCACGCGTCGGTTCGGTGATCCCGACCTGCTTCTGGACGTCCTGCGCGAGATGCGACAGCGTGTAGCGTTGCTGCAGACGGCGCTGTTCGGTGATGTGCTCGTCGCGGCCCGTGAACGAAACCGGCTGGAACGCGATGAACGAGATCTTCTTCGGATTTTCGAGCGCGAAGCGGACGATCGTGCCGACCTGATCGTTGTTGACGCCGTTGACGAGCGTCGTGACGAGAATGATGTCAACGCCGGCTTCGTGCAGGTTGTTGATCGCGCGGAGCTTGACGTCGAAGAGGTTGCCGATCTGGCGATGCGAGTTGGCGTCGTTGCCGATACCGTCGAACTGCAGATAAACGAACCGGAGTCCGGCTTCGGCGGCCTGGCGGCAGAATTCCTTCGATTTCGCGAATTCGATACCGTTGGTCGCGGCCTGAACCGAGTTGTAGCCGACCTTGCGGGCGTAACGGACCGCTTCAAGGAAGTACGGCGAGAGCGTCGGCTCACCGCCCGAGTACTGCACCGACATCTGGCGGCGCGGTTTGATCGAGATCGCGTTGTCGAGAATCTCTTTCACGTCCTCGAAACTGAGTTCGTGGACGAAACCGACCTGGTTGGCGTCCATGAAGCACGGATCGCACATCATGTTGCAGCGATTCGTCAGATCGACCGTCAGAACCGCGCCGCGGCCGTACTTGATCGAAGACGTGCCGTGGTTGTGAAGGTTCTCGTCGTTGTGCGAGCGCATGTCGCGGCCCGGGAAGAGCGATTCGATATGCTTCAGGAATTCCGAATCGATCGCCATGAGATCTTCAAAATGCCCGTGCTCCGGACAATCCTTGATCATCCAGATCTGACCGTCACGTTCGACGATCTGCGCCTTGACCTCGCCGACCTTCTCGTTGACGAGAGTCGAAACGTCGCGCTTGCCGCTCAGGATCTCTTCGCGTGCCTCAATGACACAGTTCGGACAGAGCGAATCCGTCGTCCGCGGAAAACCGAGCGTCGGCTTCGACTTCTCCCAAGACTTCTGGATCGGCTTATCCGCCCATTTCGGTGTGAACGACGGGTTCGGTTTGAATTGGTTAACGGCCTTAACTGCGTTGAATAAACCACTTGCAACGAAAGTCAGGCCCTTTTCAAAGTGTTTTACGGGTCTCATAAAGTTCTCTTCTCCAAATAATGACTGAAAGACTGTTAAGCATCGAGCCTTGCCCGGAGTGTCCTCGCGCGTGCGCTCGAAATAAAGTTGTAGAAGAAAGAGCAAGGACCGTGCCACGGCGGAATGTCCGCTGTAAGTCGTTGCTGAAAGGGGAGTTACAGCCAGAATTCGGATGCCGCGGGGACCGTCTGATAGTGGGTCACAATGACACTAACTACGTGAAAGCCGGAGTTGTCGGCGGAATTGACACACACGCAGCGTCGTTGCCGACGAGCCGGCGGCGGTCAAAATGAATATTCCGTCAGGGGCCGGATTAAACTTATGCTTAAACGGATTTCATCGATTCCCACAGGTACGATCAATCCCTGATTTTGTCAAACATCGTGAGAATCGGGGCTTCGCGACGAAAGTGAAACTCATTCGGATTAGCGTTCACCTTTCGTTCAATTTTAAGCACTCGACTTATATCTTACTTGAGGAAAAAAATGTAACTTCCTCGAAACAAATGAGTTAACGCAGATTCGTGATTCTTTACATGGATAATTCGTTATGCTAAATTTTTTCCACCTTCACGGGATTTCGGTCAAAACGCATTAACAACGGTAGATTGTGTCCAGCTTTTTCGGGCACTGGAAATCCGAAAAAGGGAATCGCGGTTCAGCCAACATTTTATGTCAATTCGATTCGGAACGTCGGGCTGGAGGGCGATCATCGCCGACGAGTTCACTTACAGCAACGTCCGGCGCGTGACCGAAGCGATTTGCAGCTATTTGAAAGAGAGTTCCCAGGACGATCGGAAGACGCTGGTCGTCGGACACGATTCGCGGTTCATGGGGGAGAAATTCTCCGAAGTCGCCGCGGAGATCGCGAGCCGCAGGGGCTATCGGGTGCTGTTATGCAACCATCCGACGCCGACACCGACGATCTCGCACGCGATCCGGCACGAAAAGGCGCTTGGCGGAATCAATTTCACCGCCTCGCACAATCCGCCGGAGTATCAGGGGATCAAGTTCTCGACCGCCGACGGCGCCCCGGCATTGCCCGAAATTACGAAGCGGCTCGAGGAACTTTATGAACTGAACGCGGGAGGCGATGACGTTTCCGGCGGCTCGATCGAAGAGTTTGACGCGCGTCCGGCATACCTTGCCGATCTCGAAACGAAGATTCGCTTCTCGGCGATCGCGGAAGCGAAAGGAACCTACGGATACGATCCGCTTTGGGGAACCGGTCGCGGTTATCTTGACAAGATCCTTCGGGATCACGGACTTGAAGTCGAGACGTTTCACGATTGGCGTGACGTCACTTTCGGCGGTCGATCGCCGGAACCCGGCGAGAAACAAACGGCCGAGTTGGTCAATGCGGTCACGTCAAAAGGTTTGACGCTTGGACTTGCGACCGACGGAGACGGCGATCGATTCGGAGTCATCGATTCGGACGGAACTTTCATTCAGCCGAATCACCTGATCGCGGTATTGACAGATTATTTGGCGGAGTCCAGAGGATGGACGCTGGGAGTCGCGCGAAGCGTTGCGACGTCCCATCTGGTCGACAGGGTTGCGGCCAGCCGCGGTTTGAAGGTTTACGAAACGCCGGTCGGTTTCAAATTCATCGGCGAATTGATAATCAAGGACGAGATCATCCTCGGAGGCGAAGAGTCGGCAGGACTTTCGATCCGCGGGCATTATCCCGAAAAAGACGGCATTCTAGCCTGTCTGCTTGCGGCCGAATCGGTCGCCGTTCGGGGGAAGAGCATCTCGGCGCAGCTCGGGGAGATCTATGACCGGGTCGGCAAGCTCGAATCCGGACGGATCGGCGTCAAACTGACCGACGAAGTTGCGAAGGCTTTGAAAGAGAAGCTGGCGCGCGAACCCGAATCGATCGCGGGCCGCAAAGTTGAAAAGATCAACCGGCTGGATGGCGTTAAATTCTTTTTCGCCGATGGCAGCTGGATGCTGATGAGGCCGTCGGGGACCGAGCCGCTGGTTCGGATCTACGCCGAGGCCGAAGACCCGAGGGACTTGGAGGTGCTACTTGAGCAAGGTCGTCACTACTTACTTGACTAAGCCGCGCGCGTCCAGGAACTCAAAGCGAGGTAAGCCCGCGAACCCGGCGACGCGCCAAAAATGGTTCGCATTCGCGCTGGTCTTTGCACTTGGATTCATGCTCTGCCTTGCGACAAATCTCCGGGCGCTTTCCGAGATGAGCGAGGGATCCGAGATGAACACCGAGCTGAACAGCGAAGTTGAAAAGTTATCTTCGGAGAATCTCTCTCTTCAGGAGGAGATTCACAATTTGAAAAACGACTCAAAGACGATCGAGCGCGAGGCGCGGAAGATCGGGATGAGTCGGCCGAATGAAAAGATTCTTGTGCCAACGAATTAAGCTAACTTGCGGAGAGCTTTGTCGTTGAATCTAGATAGCCCTGCCCGTTAAATAATCCGCCTTTTGCCTGTCCGCTCCGCTGTGCCTTCAGGAATGCCTTCCGCTAAAAATTGCGGCCCTGAGTTACCCGAAACTCAGGGCCGCTTCTCCATTTCGTGGATTCAACATTCAAGATTCAAAATTGAAGGTTCAAAATTCACCGCTCAGGATTCAAAATCAAGGTTCAAGAGTCGAATAACGGATTCAAGATTGGAACGTTATTCCTCGAGCATATCGACTTCGTGAACGCGAACGTCTAACCTTATTTCCTGAATCTTGGCGGTTGTCGGAATAATCGCGCTGACCAAGCATTCGAGTAATTTGCCGTGGCGAAGTTACCCCTTTCGCGGTTCTTCGCGTGAATTTGCGGTCAAAGAAAGAAGATCCGACCGCGAAGGAACGCGAATCCTCGCGAAAAGCGGTCGCGCCGACCGATTCGCAAACTCGAGAGCAGTTCGGATCAAAATTCGGTGAATTCTCCGACAGGCTCCTTGCAACCCGAATTGTGAACCTTGAATTTTGAATTTTGAAGCTTGAATCTTAAGAATTGAATTTCCAATGCACAACGGTTACAGGCTCTATTACTCGCCGTACTACTACGCCGACATCGGCGAGGGACACGTTTTTCCGATCCGAAAGTTCGAATTGGTGCGCGACCGGTTGCTCGCCGAAGGCACGCTGCTGCCGGAAGAGATCGTCGAACCGGAACCGGCGGCGATCGATGACCTCCTTCTCGTCCATACCCGCGACTATCTCGAGCGCCTCATCGGCGGCGCGCTGACACCCAAAGAGATCCGCAAGCTCGGACTTCCTTGGTCACGGTCGCTTGTGCGCCGCACGCTCCATGCCGTTTCCGGGACGATCCTCGCGTCGCGCTTCGCCTTCGAGACCGGCATCGCCTCGAATCTCGCCGGCGGCACCCATCACGCGTATCCCGACCGTGGCGAAGGCTTTTGCGTCCTGAACGACGTCGCCGTCGCGATCCGCGTCCTTCAGCGCGACCGGATCGCCCGGCGGTTCCTGATCATTGATTGCGACGTTCACCAAGGAAACGGAACGGCCCATATCTTCGCGGACGACGCCGACGTATTCACGTTCTCCCTGCACGGCGCCAAGAATTATCCGCTCTTCAAGGAAGAATCGGACCTCGACATCGAACTTCCGGACAGAACCGCGGACGACGAATATCTTTCGACGCTTTCCGAAGCGCTTGATCGCGTCGGCGTACATCAACCAGAGATGATCTTCTATCTCGGCGGCGCGGATCCGTACGAATTGGACAAACTCGGCCGGCTCGCGCTCACCAAGGACGGACTGCGGCAGAGGGATCAACTCGTGCTCGAGTTTGCGCGGTACCTCGGCGTGCCGATCGTGACGACGATGAGCGGCGGCTACGCAGCCGACATCAATGATACCGTTGAAATTCACGCGAACACGATCCGAGCCGTCAAACGTGTGTTTTTCCGTCGCGATGCCGCCGGTTAGCGGCGACCGCTTGTAATTTCGACAATCCATTCTTAATCTTGTATTTGCACCACTTTAACGGACACGGGGGCTAATTTCGATAATGAAGATCGTGGTCATCGGAGGCGGTTTCGGAGGACTCTCCGCCGCCATTCGGCTGCAGGCAAATGGGCATGACGTGACGATCGTCGAGAAACGCGACAAACTCGGCGGGCGGGCTTACGTCTATGAGCAGGACGGCTTCACGTTCGACGGCGGGCCGACGATCATCACCGCGCCGTGGCTCATCGACGAACTCTTCTCGAACGCGAAACGCGACACCCGCGACTATCTTCAGTTGGTCAAACTCGATCCGTTCTACAACATCCGCTGGGACGACGGTACGGTATTCAACTACAACGACAACCGCGAGAATCTGATCGCGCAGGTCGCGAAGATCGCGCCGGAAGAGGTCAGATCCTACGCCAAATTCGCGTCGTCGCTCGATGAGATCTATCGCGTCGGGTTCGAACTCATCGACAAGCCGTTCTCGTCGGTTTGGGACATGGCCAAGATCGTCCCGCAGATGATCAAACTCCGTTCCGACCGTTCCGTTTACAAGTTCGCGTCCAAATTCTTCAGGAATGAGAAGCTCCGTGAGGCCTTCAGCTTTCACCCGCTCCTCATCGGCGGCAATCCTTTTACCTCGACATCGATCTACGCGATGATCCACGAGCTCGAACAGAAATTCGGTGTGTGGTTCGCGATGGGAGGCACCGGTGCGCTCGTAAACGCATTGGGGTCATTGTTTACGGATATCGGAGGGACGGTGATGACCGACTCCGAAGTGGCGGAGATCGTCGTCCGCGAAGGCGCGGCGCGTGGCGTTCGATTGAAGACGGGCGAGTCGATCGACGCCGACATCGTGGTTTCGAACGCGGACGTCGCATGGACGTATCTGAATCTCGTCGCGCCGGAATGGCGCCGGAAATATACCGACGCAAAGATCAAAAAGATGACATATTCGATGTCGCTCTTCGTGATCTATTTCGGAACCGACCGGCGATACGACGACATCGCCCATCACGAAATTCTTCTTGGACCGCGCTACCGCGGACTTCTCGACGATATCTTTGTTAAGAAGACGCTCGCCGACGATTTTTCGCTGTATCTTCACCGCCCGACGGCGACTGATCCGTCGCTCGCACCAGACGGCTGCGATTGCTGGTACGTGCTCTCGCCGGTTCCCCATCTCGGCGGTCCGACCGACTGGTCGAAGGCTGCTCCGGCGTATCGTGACCGGATCTTCAAATATCTGGAATCACACTACTTACCGGATCTGACCAAACATATCGTGACAGAGCACGTGATCGATCCGACTCATTTCGAAGGGACGTTGAACAGCTATCTCGGAAGCGCGTTTTCGGTCGAGCCGACGCTTATGCAGTCGGCCTATCTTCGTCCGCACAACAAGAGCGAAGACGTGCGCGGACTTTATTTCGCCGGTGCCGGAACGCATCCCGGAGCCGGACTTCCGGGCGTGATTTCGAGCGGGAAGATCGTCGCCAACCTCATCTCGGAATTGTGATTTCCGATTTCGGAAAAGCGGAGTCTTGAAACATAATTGACCAGTTTGGCGTTTGTCGATGCGGATTCCGGAAATCGAAGCGATCCCAGATCCGAATTCCCAAATCCAAGATGCTTATGTGGTATTGGACCAAAATCCTGTTCCTGACGCTTTGCGGCGCGGTCGCCGTGTGGCTGATCTACGAGATCGTCACGTTTCCTTCGATCTCGAAACTAAAAACCGAGAATCCGTCGACGACGTCGATGATCGAGTTTCGCCTGTCGGAAGCTCGGGAAGACGGCAAGGAGCCCCGCAAATACATGATCTGGCAGCCGATCTCGCAGATCTCGCCGAATCTTCAGCGGGCAGTTCTCGCGGGCGAGGACGCGCGGTTCTTCGAACATCACGGTTTCGATTGGGACGCGATCGAGAAGGCTTGGGACGAGGCGGTCAAAGAAGGCGAGAAGGAAGCGAAGGAAGAGGGCGATTACGATCCGAACGATTGGATCCCGCCGATGCCGTCGTTCAAGCGCGGCGCGTCGACAGTCTCGCAACAGTTGGCGAAGAATCTGTTCCTGTCAGAGGACCGGAATTTTCTGAGAAAGGGACGCGAGGCGGTTTATACCTATTTTCTTGAAAGGGAACTGTCGAAGAAGCGGATCCTCGAGATCTATCTCAACGTGATCGAGTGGGGCGACGGCGTCTACGGGGCCGAGGCCGCGTCGCGCGTCTATTTCAACAAGTCGGCGTCTCAGCTTTCACCGCAGGAAGCCGCGTTTCTTTCGGCGATGATCCCGTCGCCGCTCAACGTCTTTAACCCAAAGAAGAATCCGAAACGCGTGGCGCGCCGTCAAAAGGCGATCCTCCGCGGTATGAATTCGATAAAACTCGCGTACTAGATTCCAAAATTCCAGGATTCCAAGATTCCATGACTTGATCAACCGAACGAGTCTTGGATTCTTGGAATCCTGGAATCTGGAATAACCTACGCTTTCGCCTTCATCGCTTTCGCGCCGCCGACAAGCGTCATCTCATCGACGATCCACTTCGCGTCTCCCAACTTTTCGGTCAGGAAAAGCACATAACGGATGTCGACGACGATCGTCCGGCCGTATGTCGGATCGAAGAACATGTCGTTCCCGAGCCCTTCGTAGTTTCCGTCAAACGCGATGCCGACCTGCTCGCCCTTGGCGTTGAGCACCGGGCTGCCCGAGTTTCCGCCGATGATGTCGTTGGTCGTCAGGAAGTTGACGGGCATCACGCCGTTGACGCCGTAGCGGCCGTAGTCTCTCGAAGCGAACAACTGCTTGAGCTTCTCAGGCGACGCAAACGGATCGACGCCGGTCTCTTTCTCCATCACGCCGGCGAGCGTCGTGAACGGCGCGTACGTGACCGCCTCGCGCGGTTGGTAACCGCGGACGTTTCCGTACGTGAACCGGAGTGTCGAGTTTGCGTCCGGATAGGGCTGACTGTTCTTCATTTCAGCCATTGCCTTCTGGAAATCGAGCCGCAACGCATCGATCTTCTCGCCGAAAGCCCGGCCGCGTGCCGCATATTCGCCGCGACCCGCGATGATGCCTTCCGCGATCGAGAATTGCTGCGGAAACTTCGACTTCAGTTCGGACGCCGACATTCCATAGAGTCCGATGATCTTCTCGGCCGAGTTCAGATCGGGATTCGCGACGACGTTCTCGACCCAAGCATTCTCGGCGTTGCGCCGGTCGCGCGCCGAATTGCCGCTGAAGATCGCCTCGGCCGGTGCGAATTTCTGACCGGCAGGGAAGCCGTCAAACGCCTTGAGCATGTAACGCAGGACCTCGCGCTCGATCAGCGGATCGCTTTCGCCCATGATCGCCTTGATCTGCGCTTGCTTCCGATCATCGATCTTGGCACCGCGCTGGACGCTCATCACCGCGTCGAGGAATAATCCGAAGACCGGAGCCGAAGCCGGATTCGGGATCGTTCGCAGGACGCGGTCCTTGACGGCATATTTGTAGTAATCGTCTGACACCGACTTGAGACCCGCGAGGACGTCGCCGTATTTGGCCTTGCGCGCCGGATCGGCGTTGATCCAGGTCGCGAGACGTTCTTCTTCGGCCTTCTTCTGCGCGACGATCTTCGCGCGCTTCATCGCGATCACGCCGCCGTCATAAGCTTTGATCGAGTTGTTGAGGCTGAAGACCTCAGCCTGAAGCTTCACGCGCTTGTCTTCGTCGTTCTCACCCGCCTTGACCAGGCCGTTCGTCCACGCCTGAAGATAATTGACGATGAACGGGAAACTTACGTCCTGGTTGTACTCGACGGCCTGGCTTTCGCGGTATCGGGTCGTTCCTCCCGGATAGCCGAGGATCATCGTGAAATCGCCGTCTTTGACTCCGTCGAGCGAGATCGAGAGAAATTTCTCGGGCTTGTAGGGCACGTTGTTCGCCGCGTACGGAACTGACTTTCCTTCCGGCGAGACATAGGCTCGGAGAAACGTGAAATCGCCGGTGTGACGCGTCCACTCGAAATTGTCGGGGTCGCCGCCGAAGAATCCGATGCTTTGCGGCGGTGCGTAAACGAGTCGCACATCCTTGATCTCTTTGGTTTCGTAGAGATAGTAAAAGTAGCCGCTGTTGAGCTCCTGAATTCGGATCGAATGGCCTTCCGGCGCCTTGTCCTGTTCGGCCTTGCGGAGCGCTTCGGTGTTTTCCTTGACCTTAGCCGCCAGTGCTTCACCCGTCAGGCCCGTAGTTCCGGCCAGGATCTTCGCGGTCACGTCTTCAACGCGGTTCGTGATGAAAACGCTGTAGTCTTTCGCGATCAATTCGTTTTTCATCGAGTCGGCGCGGTAGCCGGTCTTCGCGTAATCGCGCTCCGGCGTCGAAGCCGAAACGAGGGCGTCGAATCCGCAGTGATGGTTTGTCAGGATCAGGCCCTGCGGCGAGACGAACTCGGCCGAGCAACCGATGCTCAGACGGACGACGGCATCCGAGATGTCAGGGCCGTTCGGGTTGTAAATGTCCTCTGGTTTGATCTTCAGCCCGCGCTTTTTGAGCGGGAGCGACGCGATCTTGTCCGGCGTGTACATTCCTTCGTCGGGCGCGCCGACGACCGGCAGGATCGAAGCCGAGAATACTGAGATCAGAAATAACGAAGTCGAGATTAATCGTTGTAAATAACTCATAGTGTTGGTCCTTTCGTTGATATGGTTGGATTACATCTATTTTTGATATTAGCGCATGGCGACGGAAAAATCATGAGACGCAAAAAAGGCGGGCCGTTGTAGCCCGCCTTTTCAGCATTAGCAAATTTTGAGTTAGCCAACCTTGATATCGGTCGGTTCCGGCGGAAGGAAGAACCGCGGATTGATCGGCTTGTCGTTGAGCCGAAGTTCATAATGAAGATGCGGACCGGTCGAGCGTCCCGTCGTGCCGATCAACCCGATCAGCTCGCCGCGCGCGACCGACTGTCCGACGGTAACTTCGATCTTCGAGAGATGTCCGTAGCGCGTCGTGATGCCGTTGCCGTGGTCGATCTCGATCATGTTTCCGTATCCGCTGCCATCCGGCCTTGATCACGGTGCCGTTTCCTGGAGCCATGACCGTGTCGCCGCGTTCGCCGTCGATGTCCATGCCGGCGTGGAACTCATAGCTGCGACCGCCGAACGGATTTCGTCTGAAACCGAATTCGTTGTTGATCTTGCCGAGATGGGCCCACGAGGTTGGGAGCGTCAACGGATCGGCCGAACCCTGGATCGACCGCAATTTCTTCTCGACTTCGCCGTCGCCGGTGTTCGCGGCGTCATTGTCGTCGAGTTGCAGATCAGAATCCGGACCACCGCTGTTGACCGAGAATTCATCCGATCCCTCAGGACGGTTGTAACTCGGCGTGCGCGGTGCGTCGGTGGTTTGCGCCGGTGCAGTTTGGTCCGCGATCAACGCGGTCGCCGACGGCGTTTCGTTCTTTGCCAAAACTCCAAAGCGCGAAAGGCTGAAAACACCGGCCGAACCGATCACCAATGAAAAGATGAAAAATGCGAATGTCGAATGGACGAGTTGCTTACGGACAGCCACCCGGCGGATATAGATCTTTGATTTAGTTGTGTGTGTAAATAAAAAACAGTAGTGCTTGTTATTATCGTGCATTACGCTTTGAAAGCTCCTTTTAATGATTTCGCGCCGAAAGTCCAGCGTTTCAGCACGCGGAATCACGCAAGAATAGCCGCAAGCGACCAAACGCGAATCCTTAGTGAAGATTCAATCGGAATCTTCAAATCGAAGGGGATTTAATTCAATTGTTGTTAATGAATAACTTAGTTGAATTGAGTAGAAACTACCATACGCGTCCGGCAAAATCAAGCGCTTTACCTGACCTTGCACAACGCGCTGAACGAAACCGCCGAAATGCCGCGGTTTGCGCTAGTTCTCGGTTTGCCGGCGATCGCGGAATGCGCGAAAAACCATCAGTCCGAGAGCAATGAAAACGGCCACGAAAGCGAGGATGATAACGATCTTGATCGCCGTCGTAATGAACCCGATCAACCCGATCAATCCCTTTAGCAATGCAATGACCAATGCCAGAACGACGAGCAAAGTGCTGCCAATTCCTGCGGCGGCTTTAACGAAAAACGACATAACTGCTACCTCTCTTCCCTCACCACAGGACCGTTGATACAAACAACCAACGCCGTCCCGCTTCCATATTAAACAATGCTAACGGTTTCGCCAACTGCTTTGTTCCCGCCTTCCGGACTCGTAACGCGGATCGTATTCCTCGTTTGTGTAATCGGAAGCGGCCGTGATCAAGCCCGCCGGATCGCCGTTCGACTCGAATCCGCGATCGCGGTCCGAACGAAACAGATAACTCCGCAGGATGTAAATTCCGAGTCCGATCAGCATCACCGGGAGCAACCCGCGCATCAGGAATCGTACGTCGAGAAAGAACAGGATCCCGACGCCAACGAGGACCGCCGCCCAGATCTTCAGGTTTCCCGAAAATCGTTGAGCCAACAACGCTTCCGCGCTTTCCGGGATAACTCCGCGGCGGATCATCCGCGCGGTTTTCCAGGCGTCGATCGTCGAATAGAGCCACATTCCGAGGAAACCGAAAAAGAAGATCGCCATCCCCGTCTGGAGCATCAGTTGGAAAAGTCCGACCGACACTCCGAAATGGACAAGCGCCTTCAGCGTCTGACCGTTGTACGCGGCTCCGAGTCCCGGACATGCCGACAGCAAAAATGCGATGAACGGTGAGGTCTGCGATGAAACGTACTGCGAGTACGATCCCTGATTTTGATTTCGCAGAAGCTGGACGCCGTCGACAATACAATCCTGGCAATACGGAAATCCTTTGATGCGGTGATCACAGGCAGGGCACAACGCTCTGCCGCAACCGTTGCAGTTGACGTTCGCCGGATTGTAACTGTGATAGGCGCAGTTCATTTGTTGCCCTCGTCGTTTACGAATTCACCTTGGACAGGTTCCGCGGCGGCCGGCTCGAGCGCCGATTTTTCCGCCCCGAGGACAATGTCCGCACTCTGTTTGTAAGTGCGCTCTGCGATGTCGACTCCGCGCCGGTACGCGTCGGCAGAAACCGTCTGGCTGAAAATGAACGCCGCGAAGATCAGCATCATCAAGACCGAAGCGAATTGCGGCAGCGGCATCGGAAAACTCAGGCCGCGCATCCATTCGGCAACGCGCGCGCCCCACGACGCACGCACGGCTTTCGCCTCGACCGTTCCGATAGTCGCCTGCAGGATACGGTCGTGAAGCGATTCCGGAACCGGCAGTTCGTCCATCTTGTAGGTGTAACAGGCGGCGATCGATCGTACGACCGCGCCCGGAAGATCGGTGCACGAATCGCACAGCACCGCATGGCGTTCCCAGCGATGGAAGAGCGTTGCCGGCAAGAATCCATCGAGGTAGTCGGTCAGATGTTCTTCAAACTGATCGCAGTGCATCGCGGATTCGGGCATCGTCATCGACAGGACGCGGGCCTCGAGGTGGGTCATCGATCGTTTCGGCGATGCGATGTCGTGACACGCGGATACAGCGTCCTTGACCTCGTTCAGCAATGAATGACACAGGGGGCATTTGAGAGCGTGCTCGGCCGTCGCCTTATGGACGTGCCGTTCGAGAGTACCGTCAAGATACTCCGTCAAGAGCTCCTCAAACTCTGAACATTCGATGATTTGTTCTTTGTCGTTGTTCATACCACCACCCCTTGATTTCCACGCCAGCGCCGAACACAATTCTCGACGTGCCGTTCCGCGCATTTTGCCTTCAGATCGTCACAACCCTCATTCTCCTCAGAATCTTCGCCAGTTCGATCCGGCCCCGGTTGATCCTCGATTTAACCGTTCCTTCGGGGATCTTCAGTACATCGACGATCTCCTGGTAGCTGAGTTCTTCGATGTCTCTCAGGATCACGCATGTCCTGAGATCGGTCGGAAGTTTGTCAATTCCTTCCTGCACCTGAGCGGCAAGTTCCTTGCGCTCGATGTCTTTCTGGGCGCCGCCGCCGACGGCCCGCAAATGGAACGTATGATCTTCGACGTCATCCGCCATCGAATCCTGCGGATTTCGCTGACGATGCCGGTAATCGTCGATGATCAGATTCCGGGCCAGGCGCATGAGCCAGTTTGAAAGATCTCCCTGCTTCGGATCGTATTGTTCCAGCGTCCGGTAGATCCGGATGAAAACTTCCTGCGTCAGATCTTCGGCAGCTTCGGCGCTGGACGTAAACCGGTACGCCAGGTTGAAGATGCGTCTCGAATATAGAGTGACGATCTCTTCCCAGGCCGAACCGTCCCCCGCGCGGCACCGCCGCACAAGTTCAGCTCCATTGATTTCTGAAGCTACCTTGTAAGCTTCCAACGCTCTTTCTCCAAAGTCAGCCAAACAACTTCCGTTAACGTTGCGGAAACCCGTAAAACTTCCGCCAATTGCCTCTACGAGACCCTTCCGGCTAAAGTTCCGATTAATCCGGAACCTGACATTATTATTTCTGCCGCGCCGCGATTTTTACAATTCCGCTTGGTTTGCTGTAATCTTTCTTCTTCGTCCGGCAACGTGATTCGGCGGCATTCCGTACAATCTAAAAGTATCGACGACGATCTTCAAGGATGGAGACCCTTTAAGTTTGCGAAAATCCATCAAGTTCATACTGCTCGCGCTGTTCGCGCTTTTTCTGTTCTGGTTCTTCGGCCGCAATCTTGACTGGCAGGAGGTCAGTTCGAGCCTGAAGCGCGCCCAGGCCGGATATATCATCGCGGCCGTGCTGATCATTTGCTTCGGCTATTTTCTCCGCGCGATCCGCTGGAAAGTGCTGCTCGAACCGATCACCCAGGCTTCACTGAAAGAACTCTTTGCAACGACCACTGTCGGGTTCGCCGCCGTCTTTTTCGTCGGCCGGGCCGGCGAAATCGTCCGTCCGATGTGGCTTCCGATGCGCGATCAGCGCGTCCGGCCGTCGGCGGCGCTCGTCACGCTCGGGCTCGAGCGGATCCTCGATCTCGCCGCCCTGATCAGCTTTTTCTCGGTGACGCTGATCTGGTTTTCGGCGCCGGCCGGGCATGAGAGCGAATTCTCTTACGTCAAGCTGATCGGCAATCTGATGCTCGCCGGGATGATCTTCGGTTTTGTATGTCTGATCATCTACAAGCGTTTCGCTAAAGGGATCATCGAATGGTTCGGGAGAATCACCGACCGGCGATATTTCCCGAAACGATTGCGGCGAATTCTGGTCAGCCTGCTCGAACAGCTCGCGGCGTCCCTTGAGATATTGAAAAGCGCGCGCGAACTGTTTTGGGTCGTTTTCTGGACGATCTCGCTCTGGCTTTCGATCGCGATCCCGACGTGGTTCGTGATCCTCGCGTTCAACCTGAACGTCGAGATCTCGCTCGCGGGAGCGATGTTCGTCATGTTCTGGGCCGCGCTTGGGTCGCTGATCCCGACTCCGGGCGGAGCGGCGGGCGCGTTCCATGCGGTCACCGCGGGCGGATTGATATTCCTCAACGTCGATTCGAACGACGCCGCGGCGGTCTCGATCGTGATGCACCTCGTATATTTCGCACCGGCGCTGATCTTCGGTTTTTATTATCTGTTCCACGGCGACATTTCGATCGCCAGGTTCAGGAGCCTGCTGTCAGGCGAACACGCCGTCGAGGAAGTCGAGCACGAGACGGACGCCGATTAGTCAGTGGTCGGTGGTCAGTGGTCAGTGGTAAGAGAGTCGAGTCCGAGTTTTGAATCTTGATTTTCGAATCTTGATTGACTTTCGGATCTAGAGTTATTTCTTCGATTTGGCCCGTGGTTTTTTCACGGGGCCATTATCACGCGCCCGGACCAGTACTTTCAGTTCGGTCATGAACTCGGAAACGTCCTCGAATTCAAGGTAAACGGAAGCAAAGCGGACGTATGCAACTTTATCGAGCGCCTTCAGCCGCTCCATTATGATCTTCCCGATCATGCTGGTTGATAGCTCGCGGTCATGGGAATCCTGAACGTTTTTCTCGACCTCGTTGACGATCGCTTCGAGCTGCGCCGCCGAGATCGGACGCTTTTCGCACGCCCTCAGGAGGCCGTTCATGATCTTGTGACGTTCGAATGTCTCGCGCCGCCCGTCCTTCTTGACGACCATGTAAGGGATCTCATCGATGCGTTCGTACGACGTGAACCGCCGCCCGCACAGGAGACATTCGCGCCGGCGCCGGATCGAATCGCCTTCCTTCGACTCGCGTGAGTCAACGACCTTGTCTTCAAGATGTCCGCAAAATGGGCAACGCATAGGTATTTGGGAATTCTGATTTGGGATTTTGGATTGGATTGAGGCTTAAGTCAATGAGTCATCAGTGAGCGGTGAGTGGTGGGCAGTGGTTAAACGGCCAATCGCAAATCCAACATATCTAAAATCGCAAATCCAAAATCGCAAATCGCAAATGGTCTGGCCACTGACCACCGACTCCGCCTGAGCCAATCTTTTTGCTCTTTGTCCAGTTTTTTTCTACCATTGAAAAATATGGATGAAATGGAAGATTTCTCGGGAAAGCTCGTTGATCCCGAGATGAATGATCCTCAAATGCAGATTCCGTCCGAACTGCCGGTGCTCCCTCTCCGAGACATCGTTATCTACCCGTTCATGATCGTCCCGCTTTTCGTGTCGCGCGACCGCTCGATCAAGGCCGTTGACGAAGCGCTCGGACAGAACCGGATGATCATGCTGGTTTCCCAAAAGGACGTCGATAAGGAAGAGCCGGTTCAGGAAGATCTCTTCAAGGTCGGTACCGTCGCGGTGATCATGCGGATGCTGAAACTGCCTGACGGCCGGATCCGCATTCTCATTCAGGGACTGTCGCGGGCGACGCTCGATTCGGTCGATCCGGGGGCGGATTTCGTGCGTGCCGGCCTGACTCCGATACCGGAACCGACCGCGCCCGAGAACTCGCTCGAGGTCGAAGCGCTTGTCCGCAACGTCCGGGCGTCGATGGAGCGCGCGGCGAATCTCGGCAAGAACATTTCACCCGAGGTGCTGGCGATCATCGCCAATCTCGAAGACGCCGGCCGTCTCGCGGATCTTTCCGCTTCGAATCTCGAGCTCAAGGTCGAAGACGCGCAGAGCGTGCTCGACATTTTCGATCCGATCCTCCGGTTGCGGCGCGTCAACGAACTTCTGAACAAGGAGATCGACGTTCTCACGGTCCAGGCCGAGATCAACACGCAGGCGCGGGCCGACATCGACCGTTCGCAGCGTGAGTACTTTCTTCGCCAACAGTTGAAGGCGATTCAGTCCGAACTCGGCGAAGGCAACGAACTGTTCGAGGAGATCGAGCAGTACCGTGACAAGATCCTGAAGGCGAAAATGCCGCAGCATGCCGAAGAGGAAGCGATGCGGCAGTTGAAAAAGCTCGAGCGCATGCATCCGGACACGGCCGAAACGGCGACGCTGCGGAACTGGCTCGACATCATGACCGAGCTGCCCTGGTCCAAATCGTCGAAGGACAATCTCAATCTCAAGAAGGCTGAACGCATTCTCGACGAGGACCATTACGGGCTCGAACGCGTCAAGGAACGCATCGTCGAAGCGCTCGCGGTTCGCAAGCTGCGCGAAAA
>JAKOSS010000957.1 GCA_029777145.1 Acidobacteriota bacterium
CAAGGCCGTCGCCGGTGAAGTCCTCGGCGACGATGGTGTCGGACGGCGTCCCGAACTGGGCGGCGTAGTTGGCGCCGTCAACCGATCTCAGGAACCACCATTCGGAACCGGTCGCGCCGGCCGGGCGGTAGATCGAGAGATCGGAGATCAGATCGCCGTCGAAATCGGCAACCGTCTGGTTCGCCGCGCATTTGCCGAACTCGTCGGCGGAATACAAACCGGCGATCTCAAATTCGCTCAGCGGCCGATTGTAAACGGTCAGTTCGTCTATCGTGCCGTTGAACGGCCGACCGCCCGAATACCAATCACCGATCCGCAGATTCTGCGAACCGTCGTATGGAATATCGGCCGTGGAAGTGAAGCTTCCGACCAGCGAACGATTTACGTAGGCGCGGGTTGTCCGCGATGCGTCACGCGTGATGACCACGTGATGCCAGAGATTCGGCGTCAGTTCGAACGGCAACTGTACGCCTTCCGGGAAGTCGAACGAATACCAGTGATAGCGATTGCCGTTGTCAATATTTTGAAGCACCCAACTCCTCCGCGGCGAAGACGAATGATTGTTGTCGAGGATGTCGCAATAAAGGACTTGACCGTCCTTCGGTTTCACCCACATATCGATCGTGAAGACCTGCAGATCAAACCAGTTGCCGAGATCAACGCCCTCCGCACCGCCGGCTCCGGCGTTGAACTCAAATCCGTTTCCGACTTTCGCGGCGCCATAGACCGTGGCCGGCAACAACGTTCCGTGATGCCGTTTCATCTGATCGATCGCGTTGTTTTGGGCGCGCCACCAAGAAACCATTCCCGGCGACTTTGGCGCGCAGGTGGACGGCTCGCCCGCTTGATGGCAGACGCCGCGAACGCCGGAATCAACGAGGGTTCCGATCTCGGAATCGCTGAGGGCGCGGGCAAATACCATCGGTTCGTCGATCAGACCGTTGAAGAATTGCTGGCCGACATCGTCGCTGCCGATCCGTAGATCAGATGACGTGTTTACGACCGTTGCCGCGCCGACGACGGTAGAGCCGACGCGGACTCCGTTCTGCTGAACGGCGAGAGTGTTGTGGTCATAGGTACACGATACGTAGGTCCATTCACCAAGCGGAACGGCGCCGCCGGTGACGCTATGCTGCGGCCAACCGCCGCCGCTCTCATTGAAACCGCACCAGATCGCGTTTTGGCCGCCGGTTCTCGTGAGCGCCATCTGATAGCCGTTCAAGTTTGAGATCGGACCGACCTTTGAGATGACGAGGGCTCCGTTCGGGTAATCTGGAATGACCGCCGGCTTGACCCAGGTGCCGAGCGTAAAACTGTCGGTCACGTCGAGGGTCGCGCTGTCGGGAACGCGGACATTCGCGCCCGTGCCGTTCAGGCTGAACGCATTGCCGACAATCCCCGGCAGAAAGCTGACGCCGCCGGAAAGCGATCCGAAGTTCGTGCCGTTTGCGTCCTCGGCGTTGTTCTCGCCGGGCCACCAACTGACAAGGCCGGTCGGAAGCGATCCGCAGCCCCTGCAAATTCCGTTCGTTCCGGCACGGTAAACGCGGGCGATCTCCGCCGGTTCAATCGCTCTATCGTATATCGCGAGTTCATCGATCTTTCCGGTGAAGAACACCGACGGATCGTTGATGAAACCATACCCGATGCGTCCTGTTGTTCCCGGTAAGTAATTGAAGTTCCCACGTGGCCGCGATTCGGCAAGGACTCCGTTTGTGTAGACGGACTCCGTGGTTTGATCCCACGTATAGGCCAGGAACGTCCAGATTCCCGGTGTCACCGGCGTGTTCGTCAGCCAATCATACGCATCGCCTTGATGATAAACGCGGATGTTGTTGTGAATTCCGAGTCCGATCGCCTGCCCGGGATCGTTGCCGCCGAACGCGGCGATCATATCGAAATCGCCAACCGCCGCGGGATTAACCCAGACGGTGATCGCCCCGGCGTCATTATTCAGCAAGTTGTCGGCTCCGGGCGGCAAAGTAACGTATTGCGAACTCGCCTGATCGAAGCTGAATGACTGCCCGACCATCCCGGGATCGTAATTCCCGCCGTTGACTCGCTGTCCATTGTTTGACCTCTGAATGTCGTCCGCGTTGTCGTCGCCCGGCCACCATCCGACCAACCCGTGGGGAACCGGACTGCAGCCTTGACAGACCCCGAACGAGCCCGCGTTGTGGATCGCAGCCACTTCGTTCTCGGAAAGCGCACGATCGATCACGTGCACTTCGTCGAGGAATCCGTTCAGGAACCAAGTGTGGTATCCATAAGATCCAAATCTGAGGCTCTGATCCGAGATGAAGATGTCGCCGGTTTTCGGAACCGTGCCTTGGATCTGGCCGTTGAGATAGAGCCTCATCTCGGCACCGTCATAGGTGCCGGCAAAATGATACCACTGACCTGCTGACAGTGCGTTAGTCGTGCAGACGTCGGTAAGGGTGGACAGACTGCCGTCGGTCGAGAGCCTGAAGCAGACCTGATTGTTGACGCCGACCTCAGACCCGTACGAGATTGTGTTTGAACCCTGAGGCCCGAACTTATTCACCAATTCGTGAATTCGGCCCAACTCGTTCAGCTTGAACCAAAAAGAAAGCGAGATCCTTGTAAAATTCATACTCTCGGAATGAGGAACCTCAACGTAATCGTCGATACCGTCAAAACTGAATGCCTGGCCGGCTATCCCGCTCGCGAACGACGTACCGTTGACGAGCGTCCCGTTCTGAAACGTCGGGCCTTGAATGTCGTTTGCATTTCCCTCACCCGGCCACCAGCCGACCATTCCATCCGGCGCCGGGCTGCAGACGTGGCAGACCCCGGAAGAACCGGCATTGTAGATCGCTTGAATGTCGCCCGCCGCAAGCCCGCCGTTGAAGACCATTACTTCGTCAAGAAGTCCTGAAAAGCTGTAGTTATTATCGTTTCCCCAACCGCCGATCCGCACCGATGTGGTCGCCGCCGCGGGGAACGGCGTGCCCGTTCGTTGGGCCATCGTTTGTTCAACGCCATCAATAAAAAGTCTGCTTTGGGTGGCATCGCCGTTTCGGAAAATTGCCGCAACGTGGACCCAGCGATTTGCGAGTCCGGTATTCGAGATGCCCCAAACATCCGTATTGGAAGTGTTGAACCCGAAATGATCGTTATAGAAATAGAGATCATAACGGTAGAATCCGAATGCCATTTTGCCGGTCGCGCCGACATCACCGTTCCAGTACATCCAAAAACTGACCGTCACGTCGGTGCCGGTTTGGGTGTTGATTCCGGGGATACTTGCATCAATGAAATCATTGTCTCCGTCAAGGCTGAATGCCGGTCCGACGAGTCCGGGCGCAAAGGTCGTATCCCCGACACGAGTGCCGTGATTGCCGCCGGCGATGTCTTGAGAATGGCCGTCGCCGGGCCACCAGGCGATCAGGCCGGTGGGGGGGCTGGCGCAGGTCGTCACCGCCCCAGAATCCGGGGCAGTGACAAGGTTGCCGTTTGAAAAGACCGCCGTACCGTTTGCAGTCGAAAAGAAGATGATCGCTGCCGCGATGACGCAAACGATCCCGCTCCTGAAGTTGTCCGAATAATATCGTTTTGTCGTTGTCTTAAGCATTGAATTAGACCTCCCACTTGCAGCAGAATCCGCAAGCCGTGAGCCTGCGGTTGGTATCACAATTCTTTCCTCGCGATACCGGCGGCATAACGCAATTGCCGGGCGTCTTTTCAAAGAACGGGAGCCGATATCACGCTCGACCCCCGCTGAGTGTTGCTACCTGATAAAGGCGCCCGGAACCGGGATGTCGCCGTCGGCCCCGAACGGGATGACGGTGAAGCCGGCGCTCAAGCGCCTCAAGTACCACTTGCCGTCCGACGGCCTGAAGACGGCGCCGTCGACAATTCCGTCGCCGTCGAAATCACCCGCTGC
>JAKOSS010000958.1 GCA_029777145.1 Acidobacteriota bacterium
AACAGCGATCGTACTTTACAAGCCTCGTTCTGATGCTTCAAAAAGAGGTCGTCGACCGGATGACGGCACCGCCCGGCAACAGCGATCGGGGCTTTCTGACCGTGATCGTCGAAGCCGCTTTCGACGCCGAGAAGCTTTTTGACGTGCCTCCGGGTGCGTTCCGAACGGTTCCAAAAGTCACGAGTTCCGTTGTCAGATTGACGCCTAAGGATTGCGTGATCACAAATGAGAGGCAGTTTGAAATGGTCGTCAGCGCGGGATTCAGGCAGAAACGCAAGACGCTGCTGAACAATTTGAAAAAAGCTCCGGAACTGGAGTTGTATGATCCGGCGGAGATGTTGTCGCGGGCCGGGATCGACCAAAAAGCAAGGGCCGAAGACCTGACGCTAGAAGACTGGAGGCGGTTGGCGGATGCCGTGTCGCTTACTTCTTGACGCGGTAGCTATATCGCGATCGGACCGAAACGTCCGGACGCGAAACTTTGACCTTGATCTCGTGGACGGACGAATCGTCGAGGCCTTCATCCGGATAGAATCCGATCCGATACTGCTGCCGGAGTTCCTGCGCGATGCTCAGAAAAACCTTATCGAGATCGTTGTCCTTTTTCTCAAAAAGCGTGCCCGCCGACAAATCCGCGAGTCGTTTCAGGTAATCCATCGCGCGCTCGTTCTGGATCTCGTCGCGGCGCCGGACGCGGTCGTCCGGACGCGGAAACGGCCGTCGGGTGCGCCCCATTCCTCCGCCGAACCGCCGGTTGCGTCTCATCATCATCTGTTGCCTGAACGAAGTTTCGTAGAAGATCGGATAGATCATTACGTCCGATTCCTCGATCCGGCGTAGAACTTCGCTCTCGAGGGCGTAACTCCCGAAATCCTTGCCGTCGGTGAGCATGATGATCGCCTTGCGCCCCGTTGACTTGGAAAGGTGTTTGCTCACCGTGTCGATCACCGCGTCGCGCATGACGGTGCCGGTCATCTCGCCGATCTCGACGTCCTTGATCGCCTTTTCAAGCTGTTTCTTGTCGGAAGTCAGAGGCGAATTGATGTGGACGTCATAGTCGAACGACACGATCATCGCGCTGTCGTTCGGCGACAGGACCCGGACAAACTCTTTGGCGGCTTTTTTGATGTTACCGAGGACGCCTTCGGTGCTCCGGCTCGTGTCGAGCAGGATCGCCACTCTCAGCGGCTCTTCAGACGTGGCAAAAAAGGCGATCTCGCGGGGTTTTCCGTCGGACCACACCGCAAATTCTTCGCGTTTCAAGCCCGGAAGATAACGTCCTTGACGGTCGCTGACGACCACCGGAACGCTCACAAGGCTCGTCTCGACGCGGATCGTTTCGCTGTCCTCGGTCTGCGCGTAGACCGGCGCGAGCGCTGCCAAAAGCGGTAAGAGTAGGATTCCGATGCGGATTCGGGCAATCATATTCGGGCGTCATGGTATTTGACGCCCGGAATGCGTTGTTGGTCTAAAGAGTTTCCTCGATCGGCGGATCGACGGCCTTCGGAAACAGCAGGGAAGCGATGATCGAGACCGCGATCGCCGTGAGGATAAATCCGAGCCCGTACGAGATCGGGAATTTTCCGCCCCACGCGTCGTTGAGGTAAACCATCTTCAAACCGACGAAGACCAGGACGACCGCGAGGCCGTATTTCAACAGATGGAACTTGTTGATCACCCCCGCGAGCATGAAATACATCGATCGCAGGCCGAGGATCGCGAAGATGTTCGAGGTGAACACGATCAGCGGTTCGTTCGTCACCGCGAAGATCGCCGGCACGCTGTCGACCGCGAAGATCACGTCGGTCGCCTCAAGAAACAGCAGGGCGATAAAAAGCGGCGTAGCGTAACGGACGCCGCCCTTCGTGATGAAAAAGCTCTTGCCGTCGATCTCGTGAGTTACCGGGATAAAGCGCTTGACGATGCGGATCAGCAGATTCTTTTCGGGCTCGATCTCCTCGTGGCTCGAGAAGAACATCTTGATCCCGGTGACGATCAGAAATCCGCCGAAAAGGTAGATCACCCAATGGAACTGCATCAGCGCAGTGCCGATGCCGATGAACAGCGCGCGGAACACCAATGCCCCGAGGATCCCGTAGAACAAAACACGGTGTTTGTATTTCGCCGGAATGCCGAAATAGCTGAACACGAGGACAAAGATGAAGATATTGTCGATCGACAACGAGTATTCGAGGATGTAACCGGTCAGGAACTCGAGTCCGAACCTTTCGCCGATCTCCGGACCGAACTTCGCCGCGGAATACTTGTAGAATCCGAAATTG
>JAKOSS010000959.1 GCA_029777145.1 Acidobacteriota bacterium
CGGAACCCGGCAGTTGCTGACCCTCGAATTCGATATCGCCGCCGGCGCGCCGACAACGACGGTGATCGGGTTCGACGACAGCATCGCCAAGTCAGAGATCGCCGACACGAGCGCGTCACCGCTGAACACGACTTTTTCGAACGGCGTGCTATCATTGCTGACGCCGACGGCGGCATCGGTTTCGGTTAGCGGAATTGTTTCGACAACGCAGGGAGCGCGAGTTGCCCGCGCCAAGGTTACGATCACCGATCCGGACGGCGTTGAACGATGGACGCTCACGAATCAGCTCGGGAAGTTCCGTTTCAGCTCGGTCGCCGTCGGGCGCAGTTACATCGTAAATGTTCAATCAAAAGAATTTGCGCCCCAGTCGAGACTCGTCCATGTGACTGATGCCATAATGGATCTTAATTTTCAGCTGGAGTGATTCGAATCATCTAAAATGACCAAACTTGTCCCCCTGTTCGCGCTTGTTTTGTTGCTTCTCCCGCTCACGACTTCCAGAGCGCAGACACCGGAGGATTTCGCCGAAATGTGGGAAAAAACGCATGTTTCGAGCATCTTTCCGTCGAACGTGCGGCACGCCGATGTAAAGATCTACCTCGAAAAGATGAAGTCGCTCGGGATCAAGGTCGAGCAGGTCGGACTCAGCTACGGTAACCGCGAGATCTATCAGATGGAGTGGGGAAACGGCCCGTTTCGGGTCTTTCTTTGGTCGCAGATGCACGGCGACGAGCCGACGGCGACGAGCGCTCTTTTCGACATGTTCGCGTATCTCAAGACACATGAAGATGAAGAGTGGGTCAAAAGTTTCGCTTCGAAACTGACGATCCGCGCCATCCCGATGCTCAATCCGGACGGATCGGAACTATATCAGCGCTACAATCTGCAAGGCATCGACATCAATCGCGACGCGGTCGCGCTCAAAACGCCCGAGGGCCGTCTTTTGAAACAACTTCGCGACGATTGGGCGCCGAACATCGGATTCAATCTTCACAATCAGCAGGAACTGACCGCGGCCGGACCGTTCGCGCGTCAGGCGGCGATCTCGTTTCTCGCGGTCCGCGGCAATAAGGAAGGGGTCACGAGCGCCGGGCACGAGCGCAACAAGCGGATCATCGCCGCGATGGTAATGGCGCTGAACAAATTCATTCGCGGCAACATCGGCCGCTACGACGAGGATTACAACGGACTCGCGTTCGGTGACAACTTCTCGGCGTGGGGGACGCCAGTGATCCTGATCGAGACCGGCGCGCTCAGCGGCAAGGACGAGATGTTCCTCGTCAAGATGAACTTCGTCGCATTTCTGACGGGTTTGCAGTCGGTGGTGGATGGATCGGAGCAATCGCTCAGCCCGTCCAACTACGAACTGCTTCCCGTCAACACGTCGGGCCGCCTCGTGTGGTGGATCTTCCGCGGTGCATCGATCGTCAATCCGGAGCCGGGCGCCAAACCGTTCACGACCGACATCGCCGTCAACAGAATGCGTCGGCGCGAAAACCAGCCGATCATTACGTCGATCGCATCGATCGGATCGCTCGGCGGACTGACCGGACTCGAAGAATACGACGCCTCTGATTATTACGTCCTCCCGCGTCTCGGGCGGATCAGGATCGGCGCGCCGGGCGAGCTGTTGTTCTACAAGAAGTCGCGGACCATCGACTGGAAATCCGACAATATTGAATCAGCGTTCCCGCCGGATGCGGTGTTCAGCCAGGGCAAATGGACGATCGGCGAAAATGCGGTCCCGAAGAAGAAATAGCCCGTTGCATTTGCCGGCCTCACGGACGATAATTTCACAATCGACGATTTTGTTTCGAATCCTTTCGAATTCACGAGCCGGATTTCAAACGTGCTGTCCTTGCTCAAAATCCGCAACATCGCCCTGATCGACGAACTTGGCATCGAGTTCGCCGCGGGACTCAACCTGCTTACCGGCGAGACCGGATCCGGAAAATCGATCATTGTCGACAGCCTCGGCGCACTGACCGGCGACCGCGTTTCGTCTGACATCGTCAAGGAAGGCGAGTCGGCGGCGAGGATCGAAGGCATCTTTCAAGTGCGCGCAAGGCCTGAATTGAATGCGATCTTCGACGACAGCGGAGTCGAGTTGGAAGGAAGCGGCGACGTCGAAGTGATCGTCCGGCGAGAACTTGCGCTCACCGGCAAGAATCGGATCATCGTCAACGACCAGCTCGTTACG
>JAKOSS010000960.1 GCA_029777145.1 Acidobacteriota bacterium
CGGCCGCACTGACGGCGGATCCTCACCGGAAACCTTCTTCAGCTTTACCGATGATACGACGTCAAGGACGACGACGATCACCACACCTGACGGTGCGGTTTCCCAGACGGTGATGAAGAAATCCCCCGGCGCATGGGATGACGGTCTGATCATGCACACCCTGATCATGGACTCGGAAAGCCAAGTGCTCTCAAAAACAAAGTACTTCTGGGAACAAGGCTCGACCACTATCGGCGGGCGCAAGAATCCGCGGGTCGGCAAGATCGAGACGACCAACGACGCCGGACTCACAAAAGCCACCGTCTTCGAGTTCACCGATCCGAACAACGTCGCATGCGCTTACAACAACGTATGTCAGGTCAAAGAGCACGATTACGCCGCGCCGGATTCCGTCGGGACCTTGCTTCGCAACACGGTCACGACCTACGAAACGGGGGCGAACTACATCAACAACGGGCTCTTGAGTCTCGTCAAATCCGTTCGGGTCGTCGCCGGCGGCACGACAGTCGCCCGAACGGACTACAACTACGACACGCAGTCCCTTTACACCTATTCGAATAACGACATCGGCGACATGTACGATCGTTCGTACAATCCGGCGACCGGCAGTACGTCAACGTACTGCGAACCCAATTGTTCCGGAACGAGACAGAACTGCTGCTATTCAATCGCCGGTTACGACTCCTCGACCGGGTACCGCGGCAACGTTACCGAGGTCAAACAATTTGCGGACGCTACCAATGACAACGACCCGCTCGCGAAAGTCGACTTCATGAAATACGACAACGTCGGCAATCTCAGGGAGGCATCAGTAAGTTGTTGCAATACAAAGAAATGGACTTATTCGAGTTCGAACAAATTTGCCTGGCCCGTTCAGGTAATTGATGGAGATTCCGGGCAGCTGACGACCTACGCGACCTATGACTACAATACGGGCCTGACCGAAACTTCCGTCAACGCCAACGGCCAGACCACCGACTATCAATACGAATCAGACACGCTCCGGCAGAAGAAGATCGTCTACCCGAACGGTGGTTATGTCCTCACCGAATTCAGCGACAAGCTCGTTACGAACACCGCCGATCTCGTTCCCGGATTCGTGAGGACAACGACGACGCTGGGATCAAACACGTCGGTCCAAAACTACAGCTACTATGACGGCCGCGGGATGGGAATCAGAAGCGCTTCGGAGATTCCTTCGGGTTGGAACGTCTCAGTATCGGAGTTCGACAAGGCGGGTCGTTTCACCAAGAGCTTCAATCCCTACGTCGGATCAACGCCGACCGCGAATGTTCCCTCAACTACTCTATACACGCAGGTCACGGGATACGACGCCCTCGGACGTGCACTAGCCGTACAGCTTCAGGACGGCGCCGAGGTCACCACCGAATTCAGCACGTCCGACCCGGACGATCTCAAGAAAACGTGGATCACTTCTACCGATCCAACGGGAAGGCAGCGCCGGATGGTAATGGACGCGCTTGGCCGGACCGTGCGTGTTGATGAACCGAACCCGTCGGGAGTGCTCGGTGACGTCGATTCTCCGAACCAGCCGACGTACTACGAGTATGACGGAAACAATAACCTGACGAAGGTGACGCAGTCCGACGGCACGACAACTCAGGAGCGCCTTTTCAAATACGATTCGCTCTCGCGCCTGACTCATGAGCGGCAAGTTGAGGCCAATGCGACGCTCAACGATGCCGGAACCAAAGTGACCTCGGGCGGGCTTTGGACAAAGGTCCTGAATTACGATGAAGACGGGCTTCTCACAGACGCCTACGATGCAAACGGTGTCCACACGACGCTCACTTATGACGGCCTGAACCGCTTGTCTTCGGTCGGGTATTCCGGAGAATCCGGACACCAGACGCCGACCGTTACATATACATATGATCAGGCACGGTCCGGATACTACAATGCCGGAGCGCTGACAACGGTCACGACCGCCATCGTGACTGGGTCGCAGGCGACGCCGGCGACCGAGACGCTCTACGACTATGACTCGATGGGCCGACTGGTCAAGCATCAGCAGACGATCGGCGACCAGAGCTATCTGATCCAATACGGCTACAATCTCGCGGGGCAGCTGACCTCGGAGACCTATCCGTCCGGAAGAGTCGTGACGACTGGATACGACTCGAAGGGCCGTTTGTCGTCCGTTTCGGACGCGCAGCGGACATTCCTCTCCTCGGTCAGTTTCGGGAACAACACCTTGCCGTCGCAGATCGCTTACGGCAACACGACCGTTCAGAACTTCGCCTACAACGATCGTCTTCAGGCGACTTCCCAGGAACTCAAGCGAGGATCCGAAGTTCTTCAGAAATACGAATACGGATTCGGCGAACTCAATTCTTCAAGCGTTCTCAAGAACAACGGAAAACTCGAGAGCGTCACGAGCTGGATCGGGACCGACAAGCAGTGGTCGCAGAAATTCCAGTACGACTCCATCGGAAGGCTCAAGGAGGCGAAGGAAACAAAAGGCGACACGACCACGCTGAGCTACAAGCAGGTGTTCGAATACGACCGCTTCGGAAATCTCTTCAGGAAATCGGCATCGAATCCGACAACCGGACAGGAGAATCCGCTGCCATACACGCCGATCGAAACGTCTGATATCGACCTGGCCACAAATCGCTTCACCTCCGGTACGGGAACGGCGTACAATGACAGTGGACAGGTTGTCACCGACAACAAGTTCCGGGCACTCGGCTACGCCTATGACGCGAACGGACGGATGGTTCTCTCGTCACAGGCGAACACGCCCGACGCGGTCTCGGTTTACGACGCTCTCGGAAACCGTGTCGCCGAGAAGGTGAATGATGTTTGGCAGTTCGTGATCTATGACGCGTTCGGGAAACTCGTCGCCGAATACGGTGGGACGGTTCCGCAAGACGAAGGCGGCGTCAAATACTTCATGCAGGACTGGCAGGGATCGGTCCGAGCAGGTGTGAACGCGGGCGGATACGTCAAATCCCGGACGGATCATCAGGCGTTCGGTGAAGACATCGCATCCGGCGTCGGACTCCGATCCGAATCACAGGGCTACGGCGCCCCGGC
>JAKOSS010000961.1 GCA_029777145.1 Acidobacteriota bacterium
CATCTCGGCGGCCGAGAACGTCACGCCGATCGCGGCGGAACCGTTCGGCGTTTCGAATCAATACTACGCCGAAGTCGCGGCCGACCTTCGCAAACAGGCGAAGAACAACGTCGACGACGCCGTCGAACTGATCCGCGGGAAATGCGAGGGGCGCGATGTCGAGATCACGACGGAGGTCTTTCAGGGCAACGTGAAAGAAGAGATCATCGAGGCGGCTAAGCGGTTCGGCGCCGATCTGATCGTCGTCGGCTCGCACGGCTACGGATTCCTCAGCCGGGTCTTGCTCGGCTCGGTCTCCGACTTCGTGATCCACCACGCGCCGTGTTCTGTGCTGGTGGTCAGATCATAGGACCATTTCGGATTTCGGAATTCGCCGACTGGATCGAGAGACGCAATCATGCGGAGTTAGTTTGTTCGGCGGCGCCACAACGATTCCAGGTTCGCCCGCGACGGGCGACACGTAATCGCGGATTTCGGCTCCTGGACGTTGCTCGCCTCCGATATTGCTAATTCAGGTCGGGAAGAGGTGTTCTGCGCCCGCGATTGTTTAGGTAAGTCTGATACGCGATCGGCTTCATTCCGTTGACGGGACGCATTCGCTGACACTTTGGCGGGCGCAGAGCGCCTCTTCCCGACTCTCAACTCTCGACCACCGACTCCCGACCCTCAACTATCAACCACCGACCACTGACCGCCGACCACCGACCACTGACCACCGACATCAATACGCTTTCGTGAGATCGATCCCGGTGTAATAGTGTTTGAGGATCGCATCGTATTTGACGCCCATTTTCCCGAGCCCGAACGCGCCGTACTGGCACATTCCGACGCCGTGGCCCCAGCCGCGGCCGGTGAACGAATAGCTCGTGACGCGGCCCGATGAATCATACCGCTTGTTCAGTACGAACAGCTGTTCCTTCAGTCTCAGTGCAGAGCGGATCTTTCCGCCTTTCAGTGAAAATCGTCCGTTCGTGCCGACGATCTCGAGTTCGGTCGCGCGCTTCGAGAATCCTTTCTGCTTGATATTGACGTCGATCAGAGATCCGATGCCGCGCACATATCGCGACAATCGCGACTGCACGGCACCGGCCGAGAGGTTTGCGTTCCAGACCGTGAACGGCGACATTTTCTCGGCGATCGTCGGTTCGTCCGTCGGCTTGACCTCGAGATAAACCACCTCACCGGCCGGATTCGTCAGATACGAGACCTGTTCGCCGCCGACGAGCGCAACCTCGCGAACCTGGTAGAGCTTGTCGCCGAACTGACGGAAAAGGAAGACGTTCTGGGCGACGACGACCGTCTTGTCGGTGCGCCCGCTCTTGAGGACCAGCTTGCCGTCGAGCGTCGGGCGCGCCTCGCCCGTCTGCATCGGCGCGAACCACTTCTTCTTCGCGTAGAGATTCTGGATCCAACCGATGAGCTTCGCGCGCGGCATCGGGCGGTGCGGATGGAAGTTCTGGTCCGGATAGAGCGACAGCCATCCGTCCCGGAAAAGCATCGCGATGTTGGCGCGCTTCTCTTTCTCGACGTCCGAGGCGTCGGCGAACGAAAGCTGATAATTGATGTCCGACTCGCTCATCATCACCTCGGTCTGACCGTCGGTGTACAACAGTTTCGCGAGCATGTCGGCGAATTCACAGGCACGGACATAGTCGTAGGTGAACGCCGGAACCGGTTTGCCGAGGCGGATCGCGATCTGGTTCACCCAACTCCTCAATTCGGTCTCAGTCGGCGGAAGATCGAACCACTCGTCGGAAAAGCGGTTCGTCGCCATGACAAGTCCGCTGACCGCAAGCTGCGACGCGGTCCGCACGAGTTCGACACGTTCGTCGGTATCGACCTTCGGCAGTTCGCGCGTGCTGCGGATCATGAACGGGTCGAAGTATTTGCGGCTTTCGAGCGAGCATTCGACGCCGCGCAAATAAGGTTCGTTAAAGTCGAAGATATTTTCGGAATTCTCCGTGCGCCCGCCGCAAGTCGAGGTATAAAGGGCGTTTATCGGTTTGCCTTTGTACGTTGCGACGATCCCGCGCGTCTGATTGACGGCCATCGTGCCCATCGTGGTTTCGGCCGAGACGCCGCCATAGACCTGCGACCAGACGGTCGGCAGGAGATCGAAACCCTGGGCGGCATAGTTTCCGGCGTTGGCGATCGCGTACGTCCGGGCCGCCACTGCCTGAGCTTTCTGCGCTTCGAGACTCGGCAAGCCAAGTTCGCGCGGAACGACCCCGAGCAAATAATCCTCGATCGGCACGACGTTGACGACGGTCAGGCTGCCGCGCGAATTGACGAAGACCTCGATGCGTCCGCGATACGCCTTTCCGTTGAGTTTGACCGGAACCGAGCGATTGTTGAGCGAGCCGAACGAGATCGGTTTGAACGACGAGAACTTTGCCGATTCGGAAGGCCCCGAGATGAGGATCTCCTTCAGGTTCGGATCGACGGCGGTGCCGGTTGTCGATTGCGACGAACTCGTCGGTTTGATCAAACTCCGGACTTCCGATTTTGAGTTCGGGTTGTTGCGCAACTGTTCGGTCAGCGCGACCGCTTCAGGCGAGGGATCGGTCCGCTTGTCCGGCACGATGACGACATCGTCGAAGCCTTTCTCAATCAGTCCGGATTTGTATTCTTCGGCTTCTTCGATCGTGTCCTTCGATTCGCCGATCACGACCCGCCATTTGTTCGTCGCCGTGTCGATCATCGACGCCGCTTTCTCGCCGGCTTCGCGAAGATCGTTCGCGATCTCGTCGGCATCGGCCTCCGAGTCGAGATTCTGGATCTCGAATCGGTAGAACTCGATCACCGGCGGGCGGTAGAGGCGCGGCGCGATCGTGATCCGGTTCGCGGCGAGCAACTTGTCCGGTTCGTCGGCGGTGACGGCGACAAGCGAAGTGTCGGAAGTCGTGATCGTCACGCCGGATGCGTTCGTCGACAAGCCGATCCGCACCGACGGTTCGGCGGCGAACGAGAAATACTCGTTTCCAAGCGATTTGAAGGGAATCAGAAGAACGGCGATCAGGAATAGCGAAACTCGGACAAAGGACATTCCTAAATGATAAGTTTTGGGGCCGGAAATGTGAAACATTGATTGGAAATTCGAGGAGTCTGACGGAATACTCACCGAACTGTAATCTGAACGGCTCCCGGGTTTGTGAATCACTCGCGAGGGTCGCGTTTTTCGACTATTCGCCTTTCTTTGCGGTTGGATCTTCTTTCTTTGACCGCGAATTCACGCGAAAAACCGCGAGAAATCAATTACGCCAAACCTAGCGAATTGAATGCCCGGCCAGCGGGACCGGCGCGTGCGGGCACCAATTTCTTGAACTCCGCGTTTCCGCGACTCTGCGGTAATGATCCCCCCGCTAACGCTTCTCGAGAGCGTTGAAGATCAGCGGGAACGTCGCGAACGGCTGTCCGCGGTGCTGCGGCCGGAACGCGAAAAGGATCACGCGGCCTTTTCCGTATTTCGCCTCGGCGAGCGCCGTTTTCCCGTTGAGATACTTTTCGCCGAGCATCCAGCCCGACAGCAGCGCGTTTTTCGACGCGTACTTCGCGATCGAATCGACCTTTTCAGGGTCCGTGATCTCATACGCGGCACTGTTTGAAAAGTACGCCGGCGTCGTGTCCGCGATCCCGCGTGCGAGCGCGAAGCGGCGGTCGACATCGAGCGCGACGACCGATCCGGGATTGTAGAACTCGTTTCGTTTCAAACCGGAAAGAACGCTCTTGATCGGGAGCTGGAACCGTTTCATGATCATTTCGCAGCTGTCGTCGAAACAAACGAGCGTGCCGCCGTTTTCGACAAACTTCCGGATGTTCTCGACGCCCGCGTCGCCGATCCCGCCGGTGTATTCCGGCGGATAGCGTTCGGGATTCAGTCCTTTGACGATCGCGTTTTCGGAATCGGCGGTCAGGACCAACGTGTCGAGATCGAGCGCCCCGTCGCGGATCTCCTTGTCGCCGACGCTCTTGTACGGGACCTGGTAAAGATCGAACACGAACCGTGTCCAGCCTTCGTCCATCGATCCGGTAAAGCCCTTGTAAAGTCCGACTCGCGGCGATGTCCGGAGCGGATTCGGCATCTTCGCAAAAGGTTCGGCCGAAGGTTTCAGGTTGAGCACCGAACGCACCTGATTGATATTTGCGACGCGTTTCAAAGTCCGCATGAACGCCGGCAGATCGCGCGTATTCCAGATCGGTTCGGCCTCGACTCCCATTTGCAGCGACAGCGTCCAGCCGGCGACGTCATACGGGACCTCGGCCTCGCCGTTCGCATTGAGCCGGTTCGGATAAACCTGTTTCTCCAGAAGGCTGAGAATGTTGTTCTTCTGAGCCTGATTGACGAAGATTAGGAACGATCCCAACGGCATTTCGTGAAAATCGTCGCGG
>JAKOSS010000962.1 GCA_029777145.1 Acidobacteriota bacterium
TGTTCTAGAATCTTTCTTTTGCGATGAGTCAGCGTTCAGAACCAGCAGCAAAGTGTCTTTCGGTGATCATGCCGGCGTACAACGAAGAGGCGACGCTTGAGAAGATCGTCGGGGCGGTCCTTGCGCTCGAGAACCTTCACGAACTGATCATTGTCGACGACTGCTCGCGCGATCGGACACCTGAGATCGCCGCCGAACTTGCCGCCAAAGACGAGCGCGTCCGGTACGTTCGACAGGAGCGAAACGGCGGTAAGACCGAAGCCTTGAAACGCGGATTCGAACTTTCGACGGGAGACATCGTCGTTGTTCAGGACGCCGACCTTGAATACGATCCGTCTGAGCTTCCCGATGTCATCGGCCCGATCGTCGACGGCCACGCCGATGTCGTTTACGGGTCGCGCTTCATGGTCAAACGCGCCGCTCGCGTCATCTACTTTTATCACTACCTGGCAAACAAAGGCCTGACTTTCCTGTCGAACCTGCTGACGAACCTCAACATGACCGACGTCGAGACTTGCTACAAGGCATTTCGCGGGGACATCATCCGCAGCATGACGATCTCGTCGAGCGGTTTCGGTTTCGAGATCGAGGTCACGGCGAAGATCGCGAAGCTGCGATGCGCGGTTTATGAAGTCCCGATCAGCTATTACGGCCGGACCTACGAAGAGGGTAAGAAGATCGGCTTCAGGGACGGCGTCGCGGCACTTTGGTATATCGCGAAATACAACCTGTTTGTCGGACTGACCTCGTCATACCGTACGGTTCCGAAGACGATCGAAGAAGCACGACATGCTTTGAAGGCCTCGGTTTGAGTCGATGAGCAATCCCGTAACATACGTCGGCAAAGACCTCGAGGCAATGTCCTTTGCCGTCAATTATCACAAGTGGATCCTTGATGAGTTTCGCCCTTTTCTGGGCAAGCGCCTGGTCGAGGTCGGTGCCGGCACCGGGAATTTCACGCAATTGCTTGTCGGTGAGAATCCTGAGCGGCTGACGTCCGTCGAGCCGTCGGAGATGTTCGAATATCTTGAGAAGAACGTCGCGCAGTTTTCGAACGGAACGGACGTCAACGTGCACCGCGCGATCTTTGCCCAAGTGCGCGAGGAGATCGCCGCCACGGACCCGGATTCGATCCTTTACGTGAACGTCCTCGAGCATATCGAGGACGACCGTCACGAGCTGGAGATGATCCGCGAGACGCTCGCACCGGGCGGACGATGCTTTATTTTTGTGCCGGCGCTGATGTCGCTCTACGGCGAATTCGACCGGAAGATCGGACATTTCAGGCGATATTCGAAGCGCGAACTCGAGGAGAAATGCCGCGCCGCCGGCTTCAGGATCCTGCTTTCGAAGTATTTCGATTTTGCCGGGATCATCCCGTGGTGGATCAAATACAAACTGCTCAGGTCGGATTCGCTCGAGAGCGGCGCGGTCGAGACTTACGACAAGTTCGCCATTCCGTTCGTGCGTGGATTCGAAAGGATCGTCCCGGTTCCGAGCGGGAAGAATGTATTGCTCGTCGGCGAGCGAGTGTGAGCGGTGAGCAGTGAGCGGTGAGCAGTGAGCAGTGAGCGGTGAGCCGTGAGCAGTGAGCAGTGAGCTGTGAGCGGTGGTCAGTGGTCGGTGGTCAGGGGGCCGCGAAGCGGCAAATGAGTTTAGCCGTGGATTTCAATCCACGGAGAGTCGGAGTCAAGAACGTCTCGTCGCGCGAGCGACGCCTGATTCATACGTCGCTGCGCGACGTGTCTGACGATCATCGATCTACCGGGGATTGAAATCCCCGGCTAAATTCATATGATCGCTCCGCGATCTAAACACGAATGTCAGAACCGGAATCGGCAATGACCGGCAAATGGCGTCAGCGGTCGGTGGGAACGGGACCCAATGCAATCGCAAATCGCAAATCTAAAATCGCAAATATGAAGGGCGTAGTACTCGCGGGAGGGCTCGGATCGAGGCTCTTTCCGCTCACAAAAATAACCAACAAGCATCTGTTGCCGGTTTACGACAAGCCGATGATCTACTATCCCGTCCAGACGCTGATAAACGCCGGGATCGAGGACATCATGATCGTCACCGGCGGTAATTTCGCCGGCCACTTTCTGCAATTGCTCGGCAACGGCAAGGACTTCGGCCTCAAGGATCTCAACTACACGTACCAGGAAGGCGAGGGCGGGATCGCCGACGCGCTGCGTCTGGTCGAACACTTCGCCGACGACGAACCGGTATGCGTCGTGCTCGGCGACAATATTATCGAGAACAACATCCGCGATGCCGCCGACGACTATCGTAAACAGGGCGGCGGTGCGAAAATACTATTGAAGAAGGTGCACGATCCGCAGCGTTTCGGCGTGCCCGAACTGGACGGCGACCGCGTCGTGAATATCGTTGAAAAGCCGTCCGAACCGAAGTCGGATTTCGCCGTCATCGGGATATATTTCTTCGACAATACGGTGTTCGACATTATTCGGACATTGAAGCCGTCGGCGCGCGGCGAACTCGAGATCACTGACGTGAACAATCACTATATCGCTCGCGGCGAGATGACGTGGGCCGAACTCGACGGCTGGTGGACGGACGCCGGCACCTTTGAAAGCCTCCGCCACGCTTCAAATCTCGTCGCCGAAACGGGAGCGAACAAAAAGTAAAAAGTGAAAAGTAAAAAGTAAAAAGTAAAAATCAAGATTCAAAATCAAGATTCAAAGTTCAATAATCAAAATTCAAAAATGATTGGTCAAAGATTAATAGGTCAAAGATCAAAGATCGTATTCGCCGCGAAGTAGCGCGACGCTGAACGGACCACTGACCACTGACCACTGACCACAGACCACTGACCACCGACTCATATGCAACTAGTAACGGCTGAAGAAGCAGTCAAACATATCAAATCAGGCGATCGGGTATTCATTCAGAGCGTTGCGGCGGCGCCGCAGCGGTTGATCGGCGCGATGACCGCGCGGTCGGCGGAGCTCGAGGGCGTCGAGATCTATCATCTGCACACCGAGGGCGGTGCACCGTACACGGCTCCCGAGTTCAAGCGCAGTTTTCACACGAACGCACTGTTTGTCGGAGCGAATGTGCGAAAGGCGGTCGCCTCGGGCGAGGCGGATTTCATCCCTTCGTTCCTGAGCGAGGTGCCGCAGATGTTCCGTCGGGAAATTCTTCCGATCGATGTCGCGCTGATCCATGTTTCGCCGCCCGATCGTCACGGATATTGCTCGCTCGGAACATCCGTCGACGTCACATTGGCGGGCGTCCAGATGGCCGAATGCGTGATAGCGCAGATCAATCCGAAGATGCCGCGGACGCATGGAGACGGCATTATTCCGGTCAATCAGATCGATTGCGCGGTTGAGGTCGACGACGACATTCCCGAACTTCCGTTGCTCGACCTGACGGCGCAGGAGATCGCGATCGGGCGCAATTGCGCGGAGTTGATCGAGGACGGAGCGACCTTGCAGATGGGCATCGGCGCGATCCCGAACGCCGTGCTTCAGGCGCTCAAGAGCCATAAGGATCTGGGTATCCACACCGAAATGTTTGCGGACGGCCTGATCCCTTTGCTGACGTCGGGCGTCGTCAACGGCAAGATGAAGAAGGTCCACCCGAACAAGGTCGTCGCGAGCTTCGTGATGGGAACGCGCAGGCTGTACGACTTTATCGACGACAATCCGGAGGTCGTGATGCTTGACGTCGCGTACGTCAACGATCCGACGGTGATCCGTCGTAATCCGAAAGTCACGGCGATCAACAGCGCGACCGAGGTCGATCTGACGGGACAGGTTTGCGCGGATTCGATCGGAACACGGATCTATTCGGGTGTCGGGGGACAGATGGACTTTATTCGCGGCGCGTCGATCTCTGAAGGCGGTAAGCCGATCATCGCGTTGCCGTCGGTTACGGCGCGCGGGGAATCGAAGATCGTGTCGTTCCTGAAACCGGGCGCCGGTGTCGTCACGACGCGCGCGCATGTGCATTACGTCGTGACCGAATACGGCTCGGCCTATTTGTACGGCAAGACGTTGCGCCAGCGCGCGAAGGAGTTGATCCGGATCGCGCATCCCGATCATCGCGAACAACTCGAGCGCGAGGCATACGAGAGGTTCAA
>JAKOSS010000963.1 GCA_029777145.1 Acidobacteriota bacterium
AAAGAGGACCTGCTCGAATCGCTCGCGCGGTTTGAGATGACGCATTCGACGCTTGAACCGAACGTCATCCTCTCCCGCTTCCGGCGCCGCGAGTTGCTGCGGATCTATCTTCAGGACGTCCGCGACCTTGAAACGATCGCCGAGATCACCGAGGAGATCTCAAACCTGGCCGACGCGATCCTCGAACACGCGCTTCGGCTCGCCCGCCAGGAACTCGACAATCGCTACGGGCCGCCGCTCGAAACCGATGACAAGGGACGGGCCGCGGAAGCGCGGTTCTGCATCGTCGCGCTCGGAAAGCTCGGATCGCTCGAACTGAACTACGCGTCGGACATCGATCTGCTGTTCCTGTACTCGTCCGAAGGAAACACATCGGGATCCGGTTCCCGCGGCGCCGTCACAAATCGCGAATACTTCGTCAAACTCGCGGAGCAGATCATCAAGATCGTCGGCCAACAGACCGGTGAAGGCGCCGCGTATCGCGTCGATATGCGGCTCCGCCCGCACGGACGCGTCGGCGCGCTCGCGATCCCCGTCGACGAAGCCGTCGGCTACTATCTCCAGACGGCGCAACCGTGGGAACGTCAGGTTCTGATCCGGTCGAGAGGCTGCGCCGGCGATGTCGATCTTTTCAAACGATTTGCGGAACGGGTCGAGCGCCGGGTCTTTTCGAACTGCGGAACGGTCGCCGACGCGCTGCGGAACGTCCGTCAATCAAAGGACAAGATCAATTTTGAGAAGCGGTCGCCCGACGGCTTCAACGTCAAACTCGGGATCGGCGGCATCCGCGAGATCGAATTCATCTCGCAGGCCCTGCAGCTCGCATATGGCGGTAAGGACGAGTGGCTCCGCGAACCGCACACGCTGATCTCGCTCTCCCGACTCGCGGACCGCGGTTTGATAAGCGAGACCGAGCATGCCGAACTCGCTTCCGCGTACACGTTCTTGCGGCGCGTCGAACACCGCATCCAGATGGAGCACGGTCTGCAGACGCACAGCGTCCCGAACGATGCGGACCGCCGGACGCTGATCGCGAAGCGCATGTACTTCGACCGTCTCGAGGACTTCGACACGGCACTGAAACTTCACACGGGCGCGGTCTCGAAGGCGTTCAGGCGGATCTTCGCCGTTGACGACGAGAACGAACCGGAACCGCGGGTGGACGAGGCCGCGATGCCCGAACCTGACGTTCGCATCCAAACCGATACGCCGGTTGAACCGGCACTCGGCGCAGCCCTTTCGTCGCTTGAAAAGTCTGGGTTCGACGCCGACGCGCGGGCGATCGCAAAACTCGGTGAACTCGCGTCCGCCTCGCCGCACTTCGCCGGTTTCGTCGCCGCCAATCCGAGCCTGATCGAAGTCCTTCCGAGCGCGTCCGAGGAATTCGCGTCTCACGACTATGCGAAAGCATTGATGGGCGACATCGCCGCGGAACGGACGTTCGCCGGTCGCGTCGCCCGGATCCGCCGTCGGCATTCACGCTTCATGTTTGAGATCGCGGTTGCCGAGATCTTCGGCAAACTGTCGATGGCCGAGGCGAAAACGCATCAAACCGCGCTCGCCGAAGCCAGCGTCGATGCCGCCGTCGCGATCGTGAAAGAGGAACTGTCGCTGCGCATCGATCGCGCGATCGACCGGTTTCCGTTCGCCGTCCTCGGTCTCGGTAAACTCGGCGGCAACGCGATGGATTACGGATCCGATCTCGACCTCGTCCTCGTCTACGACGACGAATCCGCACTTTCTTATGTCGACCACGAAACGCTGACCGCGGCGATGGTCTTCGGCAAAGCCGTCGAACTGTTTGTCACGACGCTCTCGGCGATGACCCGCGAGGGCAGCCTGTACCGCGTCGATCTGAGGCTTCGTCCCGACGGCAAGAACGGCGCGCCGGCGAACGGCGTTTCGTCATTTCTCAATTACTTCGAGTCGCGCGCCGCCGTTTGGGAATGGCTCGCATACGTGAAACTCCGCGGCGTCGGCGGCGATCTCGAACTCGCCGGACGGGCGGCCGACCGCGCGCGCGAGATCATCCACCGGCGGGCTCTGGCGGCCGATCCGGTTGAGATCCGCTCGGAAGCGCTCCGCGTCCGGGAGATGCTCGAATCGCAAAAGGCGGGTCGAAAAAGGCGATCGATCGACATCAAGTACGGCGAGGGCGGACTGCTCGACGTGTACTTCGCAATGCGTTATCTGCAGCTGCGTGACGACGTGCCTGATCACGATCCCGACCGCTCGACGATCGCCATGCTCAACACGCTGAAGGCCCGCGGTTCGCTCAGTTCGGGTGAACATCAGGCGCTCGCCGCCGGTTACGCCTTTCTTTCCGAGCTCGATCACTACCAGCGGCTGACGATCGGACGCGCCACGAAACTACCGCCCGGACGCGATGTCCTCGCCCGCATCGCGTCGATGATGCACGTGCCGTCGGCCAACGACCTCCACGAACGCCTCGCCTTTCACCGGATGGAGATCCGCGCCGCCTTCGAATCGGTTCTCAGGAACTGACAACTCTCAAGCGGGAAATCAGACCGCGAAATACGCGAAGAGACGCAAAAGAAGCGACTCTGATGCCGGTTCCCGTCTCTGGCCGGCAAACGCTCCGTTCGCCGCGATTGTGTCAAAATCCAACCTCGCCGAACGCCCACGTCTTATGACACCTGAAGAACTGCGACAATCGCGGCGTATTCACATTCCCGAGCCGATATTCTGGAATCGAGGTGAACAAAATGATGTGCCGCAAGATCCTGACATCGATACTCATCCTCGGCCTCTCGGGAGCTTTTGCGCCGATCGCGTCGGCGCAGACTTTCGACAAGGTCGAACTGATCATTTTCGAGAACGGGAAACAGGCCGAGAAGTCCGCGACGATCGGGTTCGGCGACGATTCCCTGCTCGTCGAAACGCGCCGCGGCTCATTCACAAAGACGTTTAACTACAACGACATAAAGGCGATCGAGTATTCATATTCGAAATCGCCCCGATGGAAGACCGGCGTGGGACTCGCGGCCGCCTCGATCGTCTTTCCGCCGCTGCTGCTCGTCGCGCTTCCGATCGGATTCTCGAAACACCGCCGGCACTGGCTGATGATCCGCACCGACAAGGACTTTGCGCTTCTCAAGCTCTCAAAACGAAACCGAAAGATGGTGATCGCGACCCTTGAAACGCGGAGCGGCATCAGCGCTGAAGGCGTCGGCGACAATAAATAAGATCATGAAGAACGTACTGCTGATCATCATACTCTCCGCGTCGGCGGTCTTCGCGCAGACAGAATCGCTGACGAACGGGCAAATCATGGAAATGAGCCGCAGCGGGCTTCCGGCGGCGATCATCATGCAAAAGATCAAGACCTCGGAAAACACTTTCGACGTTTCGGTCAAGGCCCTGATCGAACTGCGAAACGCGGGTGTCGACACCGAGGTCATTGAGTTGATGATGGCAAAGGCGCCGAAGATCGTGCCGGCGCCGAATCAGACGGTTCCGCGCACGGAATACTCCGAATCGGTGCCCGAAGAGAAATCGCCGCTCCTGCGGAATCGGACGATCGCGCTCGAGAAATCTTCGCTCAACCCG
>JAKOSS010000964.1 GCA_029777145.1 Acidobacteriota bacterium
CACGAGGGTCTTCGTGACCGCGATCTTTTGCTCCTGACCGAACTCGATTACGGAATGGCGCGGAGCCGGAACCGTTTCGTTGCCCGTGAACTCGCGAAAGAACTGAAGCTCAACTACGCGTTCGCGCCGGTTTACATCGCTTTGCAGAAGGGAAGCGGCGTCGAATCGCAGGTCGACGGCGAGAACACAAACTCGATCCACGGGCTCGCGATGTTCTCCAAATACCCGATGCGAAACGTGCACGCGGTCGATCTTCCGAACGGCAAGGACAAGATGTGGGGCAAGGAGAAGCGGCTCGGCTACCTGCGCGCGCTCGTCGCCGACATCGATCACCCGCTCGGCACTTTCCGCGCCGTGACGACACACCTCGACGCGCATTGTTCGCGCGCGCACCGGCATCTCCAGATCAAGATCGTGCTCGATCATCTCGATACGCTCGAGCCGCTCCCGACGATCATCGGCGGCGACTGGAACACGACGACGTTCAATTCGCAGAATCACCGCCGGGCGATCATGGGATACTGGCGACGCGTTTTCATGGGACCGAATCGTGTCGTCAAGAATCACTTCCCGCATCCCGACCGTTATTTCGAGCGGAATCTCTTTGCAGAACTCGAACGCCGCGGCTATAACTACAAGGATCTCAACGAGATAGGTGCGGGAACGCTGCATTACGACGTGGAGAGCATTGAGAAGAACACGAATCTCCGCGATTGGGTTCCCGAGTGGTGTTTCCCGTTCATCTTCTGGGCGGCGGGCCGCGTCGGCGGCAAGGTCTCGGGCCGGCTCGATTGGTTCACCGGGCGCGGGATCGAACCCGTCGGGAAGCCGGCGACGATCGGAAATCTCAAGGATGATTCGGGAACGCCCTTATCGGATCACGACGCGATCGGGCTCGATTTCCGGTTCTGACTAGTCTTTCCACCGGTTACCCAGTCGCCGCCGTTTGCGGGGTTCGAAGGATTGATTTGCGAAATTCGCGCGCACCCTATCGAAAAAATATTCGCAATTCGCGAATCGCGAATGATAGAATGATGGCAGGATGATCAAACCGCAGGACATCGTTGTGTTGTTGAAGCTTTGCTTGTTCGGGAGAAGGGGGCGCCCAAAGTACGCTGACGTCGCCCGCGATCTGAAATTGAGCGTGTCTGAAACCCATTCCGCGATTCGTCGCCTAAAAGCAGCCGGATTGGTCCACGGTCCTGAACTTGACGAACAGGTAAACTTAACTGCAGTCGAGGAATTTCTTTTACACGGTGCGAAATACGTATTTCCGGCCAAATCGGGACACATGACGCGAGGAATGGCGACTGCGTATGCCGCCGAGCCGCTTTCGAAAATGTTGGTGCCGGGAAATGAACCGCCTCCCGTCTGGCCGACTCCAGACGGCGACGTTCGAGGATTTGCATTTGATCCTCTGTATAAGTCGGTTCCGGAGGCCGCAAAATCAGACCGGAGACTCTACGAGCTTCTGGCACTTTTTGACGCGTTACGCGGAGGGCGTGCGCGGGAACGAAGCTTGGCCGAAGGCGAACTTCTGAAAAGACTTAGGGAAAGTTGATGGCTGATCCGAATCTCGAGCTCTTACGGCACGTCGCCATCAACATCGGGGATCTAATTGACGAAGTTGTTTTCGTCGGAGGCTGCGTCGTCGGTTTGTTGGTTACCGATTCGGCGGCGGCCGAGGTCCGCGAAACCGATGACGTTGACGTTGTGATTGAGGCTCTGGGTTATGGCGCCTATCATAAATACGTTGATCGGTTGCGTGCAAACGGTTTTCGGGAAGACACAAGAACGGGCGCGCCGATCTGCCGCTTCGTTCATTCGGGTATAGCCCTCGATTTTATGCCAACAGACGACAGCGTAATTGGCTTCTCAAATCGGTGGTATCCATTGGCTATTAGCACTGCAGAACAGTACGATGTCGGAATCGGCCGGAGTATAAACGTCATCAGCGCGTCCTGTTTCGTCGCTTCTAAGATTGTCGCGTTTTCGAATCGGGGGAATTCGGATTTTCTAGGGAGCCATGATCTTGAAGATATCGTTACAGTTTTGGACGGCCGGCCTGAGTTCTTCAGCGAATTTTTGTCGGCGAGTGACGAGCTCAAGAGTTTTGTCGCAGATCGGTTTCGCGAGTTCTTGGCGGACCCGCGCTTTCGCGATGCAATTCCCGGACACATCGGAAATGGAGCAACGTCGAAGGCCAGGGTTCCAAAGCTTCTTGAGCTTTTTGTACGGATTGCCGAACTCCCATGAATGCGATCATTGTCTCGAATAGACGCATTTACTCGTTAGAAAATTCCAGGTCGGTTGAAAACGAACGATTAACCCGTCAGAATCGACTACTGACTACTGACTACTGACTACTGACTACTGACTACTGACTACTGACTACTGACTACTGACTACTGACTACTGACTACTGACTACTGATATGGAAGTTTCATTTTGCCAGACACACAGCTACAACGCCGACGGATTCGAGTATGAGGCCGTCGCGCAGGACAACGGGAACGCGACGATCATCAAGTTTAAGATCGACGAAAAGCAGTCGAGCCCGGGCGACGTCGTCGTTGTCTTGAGCGACGAAGACATCGTTTTTCATGGAATGATCGGGAAGATCGAAGACGGTTATGCGTTTGCATCCGATCCGCGGGGCTCATTGCTCGCGGCAACGGTACAGTGATTTCGGATTCGTGATTTGTGAATTCGGATTTAGGACCGGCGATTCCTTGACGCAATTGCCATACGTGCGATAACGTATTTTTTCGCCGGATTCGTGGCGTTTGGACAATCCAAAATCCAAATTCCAAAATCCGAAATGTCCTTGGGGATGTAGCTCAGTTTGGCAGAGCGCTGCGTTCGCAATGCAGAGGTCAGGGGTTCGACCCCCCTCATCTCCACCAAGTTCAAAAACAAAAGGCCCGCCGGAACTTCCGGCGGGTTTTTTGTTGATTAAGCGCGAAGTCTCGATTAATCGTGCGCTCCTGACTCTTTACGCTAAAATGGACGCATGATCCGCGTACTGTCCGGCATCATTTTGCTACTCGCCGCAGCGTGCGGCGCGTCCGCGCAGCTTAAAAACGAGGATTTTCGCTCGATTCTCGTCAAGGATGCCGGCTTCACCGACGACGACTTCCAAAAACTCAGTTCCGGTGCCGCCGTCGTCAAACTCGTTTCACAGAAGAACAAGCAGGAGATCGCCGTCGTCGGCGTCATTCGGGTCGCCTCCGGCGGACCGTTCCCGCTGACGGTTTTTCGCGACAGCCTCGCCCAAGGATCCGGCAAATCGATGTCGTCCGGCGGCTTGTTCTCCGACCCGCCGAAGATCGACGATCTTGCCGGTCTTGAACTCGAAGACCGCGATTACAAGGAACTTGCGAAGTGCAAGGTCAGGGATTGCGACCTCAATCTATCGGCTGAGGCGATCGTACGCTTGCAGAAGACGCTTTCATCCGCCGCCGCCGACGCACGGCCCGGAGCGTCGGACAAGTTTGTGCGTGACCTGCTTTTCGGATACGTGACGGCATATCTTCAAATCGGAGATGCTTCACTTCGGCCTTACGCCAACAAAAAGGACGAATTCGACGCCGGCGCTTCGCTGCGATCGATGATCGGCGATTCGATCCTCATCGGGGACATCGCGCCGTCGCTGGCGGCTTTCGTCCGCGACTTTCCAAAATCGCGGCCTGACGGCGTCGAAAGCGAGATTCGCTGGTCGCACATCGATTTCGGACTCAATCCCGCGCTCGTTCTGACGCACACGATCGCCTTCTCGCAGCCGTCCGGAAAGTCGTTTCACCAGATCGTCGTCAACAAGCAGTTCTACGGTACTCGCTATCTCGATGCCTCGCTCTCGATCGCGTTTCTGCTCTCGATCGCCGAACCGGAAGGAGTCCGCTATTACATCGTGTTCACTGACCGCTCGACGACCGACGCGATCGACGGACCGTTCGGTTCGGTCACGCGCCGGCTCGTCGCGAACGAGGCCGTCGAACGCACGACCGACATTCTCGAACGCAGCGAACTCAAGCTGATCGCACCGCCGTCCGACGCCCCTGAATCCACCACCGATCCCGCAGGCAACTCGCCGGTCAGCCGCTGGCTCGTCATCGGCGCCGTTGCAGTCGCCGCGGCGGTGGTCCTCTGGTTTCTCCTCGGCCGGAGAACCGGCTCGAAGCATTAACACATTGAATCGCCCCTCTTTCGTCTACGGAACGAACGCGCTCGGGACCGGGATGTCCCCGTTCGCCCCGAAAGTCTGAATAGAGACGCCGGACGTTGATCGATTCAGGTACCAAGTCGCGGTTGACGGCCGAAAAACAGCGGCGTCGAAGCGACCGTCACCGTCGTAATCGCCGGGCGCCGGAACATCTCCCAAACTTCCGAACGGAAAGCTGAAATACGAGTTGTCTTCCGAACGTTGAACGAACCATTGACCGTCTGTGGGACGAAAGATCGCGATGTCCGCCTTGCCGTCGCCAGAGTAATCACCGGGCACGGGCTTGTCGGTCGAGATACCAAAGGTGAAGACACGAACCTGCGCGTCTGAAGATCTCAGAAGCCACCATTGGCCTTCCGCCGGTCGGAATATTGCAATGTCGGCTTTGCCGTCGCCATCGTAGTCCGCCGCAACCGGGCGATCGTTTGATCCGCCGAACTGAACGATGCCGACTCCGCCGGTTGACCGATTGATATACCAGGTTCCGTCAGAAGGACGAAAGACCGCCGGATCGGCGATCCCGTCGCCGTCAAAATCAGCGGGCATCGGGAAGTCGCCGTCGGTTCCAAACGGAAAGCTGAAGTACGAGGCGTCTTCGGAGCGAAGAACGTACCAACTTCCGTTGGACGGGCGGAAGATCGCGATGTCGGCTTTGCCATCGCCGGTGAAGTCTCCGGGCACGATGCGGTCGGCCGGAATACCGAACGATGCGGCATACGTCTGCGCGTCGGAACTTCTCGAGTACCACCACTGACCGTTCGACGGGCGAAAGATCGAAACGTCGGATTTGCCGTCGCCGTCGAAATCGAAGGGGGCCGCACTGCCGAGCTTGAAGAGGCGATCGCGAACGAGGCGCTCGACTGATACGCGAGAGTTACGAATCGTTGCGGGAGAGACTTGGAGATGGCCATATTCAGGCCCGTCAGGCGAGAGATCGCGTGGCCGCCCTGGGCCTGTCGATATAGAAAATCCCTTGACATCACCCGATACGGTTCTTATCCTGAGGTTGTGTTGTTGAAGCGACTGACAGCATTACTTTTCATTCTTTTTCTCGTCGGCCAGGTTTGGGCCGGCGTCTGCAACTGCATGCAGAGCGGAATGCGCGGCATGGCTTGTTGCAAACACAAGAAGGTGAAAGGCGATTCGATGCGTCGCACCGACTGCTGCGACGGGCCGTGCGGGATACGCACGTCTGACCGTCAGCCGCGGATGTCTGCCGATGTCACCGTTCGGGTTGACCACGGGGCCGAGATTCCGCAGCCGAAATTCGATTTCCGGCCGCGTGCCGCCGCACCATTCACAAATTCGTTTGTTTACGCACCGGTTCGCGTTCCGTCGCAACTCTCACGACCACCCAATCTTTATCTTCAATACCGATCACTTCTGATTTGATCCGCGCCGAAGTGTGTGTGATTCGCCCCGACTTTTTTCGGGGCCGTTGGCGTTTGCTTGATGCAAATGTTTGATTTCACATGACTTCGGCGCGTCGCTTTGTGCGCGTCGAAAAAGATCGGATGAGATGTTCAAATTCGCAATCATAATCGCGATCTGCGTTCTCATGATCGCTTGCGGGCAGCAATTGTCGAAGGGAAAGACGATCGCAACCGGCGGCGCCGGAAACGGATTGACCGTGACCGTCGAGAATTCCGACGGCGTGCTTCGCGGCGACCGCAACCGGTTCACGATCACTTTCGCCGACTCAACGGGTAATCCCGTCGATGTCGGCGCGGCGGCCGTGAATTTCCACATGCCGGCGATGGGGACAATGCCGACAATGAACGATGCCGCGACTCTGACGACAACCGGAACGCCCGGGATTTACGACGGCGCGGTCAAGCTCCAGATGTCGGGCGAGTGGCGGATGCAGATCATATACGAAGGAAACGCGGGAAAGGGACGAGCCTCGTTCCCTA
>JAKOSS010000965.1 GCA_029777145.1 Acidobacteriota bacterium
CCTTATCCCTCGGGCAACCTTCACAGGGGCCACGTCCGGAATTATTCCGTCGGCGACGCGCTTGCGTGGTACAAGCGGCTTCGCGGATTCAACGTTCTGCACCCGATCGGCTGGGATTCGTTCGGGCAGCCGGCCGAGGACGCGGCGATCAAGCGCGGCGTCAATCCGCGCGACTGGACCGAGGACAACATCAGCCATCTGCGCGGGCAGTTGCAGCGACTCGGTCTGAGCTACGACTGGCGACGCGAAATGGCGGCGCATCGTCCGGATTACTACAAATTCGATCAGTGGTTTTTCCTCAAGATGCTCGAAATGGGCCTCGCGTACAAGAAGAAGACGCAGGTCAACTGGTGCGAAACAGACAAGGCGGTGCTATCGAATGAACAGGCATCCGGCGGACTGTGCTGGCGGTGCGGAAACGCGGTCACGAAGAAGGATCTCGAGCAGTGGTTCTTGAAGACGACCGATTACGCCGACCAACTTCTCGACGATATGGCCGGGATCGAATCCGGCTGGGCCGAAAAGGTGCTCAAACGCCAGCGCGACTGGATCGGGCGATCGGAAGGAACCTATGTGGATTTTGGATTGGGGATTTTGGATTTTGGATTGCCTGGATCCGATTCCGAGAATCCAAAATCAAAAATCGAAAATCCAAAATCGGTTCGTGTTTTCACGACGCGGATCGACACGATCTACGGCGCGAACGCGGTCGTCGTCGCGGCCGAACATCCGGTTGTCCTCGCTAATTTCGAGTCGTTCACCGACGACGTCAAAGAGGCGATCGAACGGATCCGCGCCGAGAAACTGAAGGTTGTCGATCATGAAGCCGAGCAGGAAAAGGAAGGCGTCGATACGGGTCTCAAGGCGATCAACCCGTTCTCGCAGGAGGAGTTGCCGGTTTGGGTCGGCAACTACGTGATGATGGAATACGGAACCGGCGCCGTCATGAGCGTTCCGGCGCACGACGAGCGCGATTTCGAATTCGCGAAGAAGTACGATCTGCCGATCCGCCAGGTCATTTCCGAGCCGCATCTGGCGCATGAACATCACACGATGCAGGCGCTCGCGCTCGAGGATGCGTTCACCGATTACGGCGTCCTCGTCCACTCTGATTACTGGAACGGCAAAACCAGCGAGCAAGCGAAGAAAGAGATGACCGAGCACGCCGAAGCGCATGGATTCGGCGAGGCCGCAACGACCTACCGCCTGCGCGACTGGGGAATCTCGCGGCAGCGTTTCTGGGGCTCGCCGATCCCGATCGTTTATTGCGACGACTGCGGCATCGTCCCCGAGAAGTACGAAAATCTCCCGGTCGTGCTGCCCGACAACGTCGCGATCACCGGAACCGGCGAATCGCCGCTCGCAAAGGTGCCGGAGTTCGTCGAAACGGATTGTCCGACCTGCGGGAAGCCGGCAAAACGTGAGACGGACACGATGGATACGTTCGTCGATTCGTGCTGGTATTATTTCCGCTACATCGATCCGCACAACGATGAAATGCCGTTCGATCCGGAAAAAGCGGCCTATTGGACGCCGGTCGATCAGTACATAGGCGGCGACGATCACGCGGTCATGCATCTCATTTACACGCGTTTTTGGTCGAAGGTGATGCGCGACATCGGGTTGGTGAAGTTCGATGAACCGGTCAAACGTTTGCTGACGCAGGGGATGGTCGTCGGCGAGACGTTCTTCGACGAGATCCCGAATCCGGACGATCCTGAAGGAAAAGGGAAGCGCGTCTATTTTCCGCCTTCGACCGTCAACGTCGAGCGCGACGCGAAGGGAAAGATCGTCGCGGCGCGTTCGGCCGATGGAAAGGAATTGAGATCCGCGGTCGAGCGGATGTCGAAGTCGAAAGGGAACGGCGTCGATCCAGACGAGATGGTCGAGATCTACGGCGCCGACGCGGCGCGTCTGTTCGTCCTGTTCGCGGCACCCGTCGAGAACGAGCTGGTGTGGAACGAGGCCGGGATCGAGGGCGCGGTCAGGTTCTTGCAGCGGGTTTGGCGATACGTCTACAAGTGGTCGGCGGTCGGTGGCCAGTGGCCGGTAACGAATCCGAATTCCGAAATCCCGAATCCCAAATGCGCCGCTTTGCTGCGCAAGACGCACCAGACGATCAAGCGCGTCGGCGACGCGTTCGAGTCGCTTCAGTTCAACACGCCGGTCGCGGCGCGGATGGAACTCTGCAACGCGCTCTACGATTTCGATGTCGAGCCCGAAACGGCGACCGACGATGAACGGGCGGCGGTCCGCGAGGCCTGCGAGGCGCTTGTTCTGATGCTGACGCCGTTTGCGCCGCACGCAGCCGAAGAACTGTACGCGACGTTGTCCGGCAATGACGACGGAATTCTCGCGAACGGCGCGAGGTTCCCCGACTTCAACGCCGAACTCGCGAAGGAAGAGGCGATCGAGATCCCGGTTCAGGTCAACGGCAAACTGCGTTCTCGCGTGATGGCGTCGCCGGAAGCGGCAAACGCTGAACTCGAGGCGCTTGCACTTGCCGATCCGAAGGTCGGCGAATACACGGCCGGCAAGGAGATCGTGAAGATCGTCGTCGTTCCGAAACGGCTCGTCAACATCGTCGTCAGATAACGACGTCGACAATTCAATTCGGTCCGATCGCCCGTTCAGCGCGGGCGATCGTCGTCTGATGGCAAGCCGGAGATCATTTCGGGATCGTTGTGAAAAAACGTC
>JAKOSS010000966.1 GCA_029777145.1 Acidobacteriota bacterium
TCCGGAGCGATCACGACTTCCGTGAAAACCTCATTGATCGCGGTGGCCGTCGCGGCGTCGATCGTGACGTTTGAGGCGACGATCCCTCCAAACGCCGATACCGGATCGGTCGCGAGCGCGCGTTCATAGGCTTCGAGGCATGTCGACGCGGTTCCGACGCCCGACGGGTTCGTGTGCTTGATGATCGCGACCGCCGTTGCATCGAACTCGCACACCAACTTCCAAGCAGCGTCCGCGTCGACATAATTGTTGAACGACATTTCCTTGCCGTGCAGCAGTTCGGCGCCGGCGACACCGCCGTCGGCATGTCCGCGGTACAGCGCCGCGTGCTGATGCGGGTTCTCGCCGTACCGCAGATCCGCGATTTTCTCGAGTTCAATATCCTCAAAGTCCGGAAATCCGCCGGTTTCATCGCCTTCCTCGTCATCGTCGACTTCCTCGATGAAGAGAATGTTCTTCAGCGGATTGAGAGGCTCGAGGATCTCGACATCGGATTCGTCGAGTTCGCCCGCGAGGTATCTCGAGATCGCGAGATCGTAACTCGCGGTCCGCGTGTAAGCGAGAACCGCCAGCCTGCGCCGCGTTTCGATCGATAGGCCGCCGTTTGTTTCGTTGAGTTCGGACACGATCCCGTCGTACAGCGCTGAGTCGGTCACGACGGCGACGTCGCGCCAGTTCTTCGACGCCGAACGGATCATCGCCGGACCGCCGATATCGATGTTTTCGACCGCCTCTCCGAGCGTCACGTCTTCACGCGCGACCGTTTGCTCGAACGGATAGAGATTGACGCAGACGAGGTCGATCGGAACGATTCCATGCTCGTTCATCGCGCGGACGTGCTCCTCGTTGTCGCGGAGCGCGAGGAATGCACCGTGTATCTTCGGATGCAGCGTTTTCACGCGTCCGTCCATCATTTCAGGGAATCCCGTGACATCGGTGACGTCCGTAACCTCGATCCCGGCCGCGCGAAGTGCGGACGCCGTGCCGCCGGTTGACAGGATCTCGACGCCGAATCGTTTCAGGGCGGATGCAAAGTCGACTAGGCCGGATTTGTCGGAGACGCTCAGCAACGCCCGTCTTATCGTTCTTAAGTTATTCATTTGATTGGTATTTATAAAAACAAAAAAGCGGCCGTTTGGGCCGCTCGTGGCGTCTAATCCTGCTTACAGACCGAGTTTGTCGGCTGATCTCTCAATGCAGACACAGCAACGCATCTCGTGCTTCGAATCATCGTTTAGAGGATGAAGCGTCCCAAAACCAAGAGGCTCAACAAAAAGGCTAATGTGTAAATAACGATTTTGATAAGACTCATAAAATCTCCTATCCTTACAACCTGAAAAGAGAGCCAAACAACGCTTACGATCGAACCTTAATTCTAGTTCCGCGATGAAATTGATGTCAAAACCGTTCAAACCGATTTTCTTCGCATTGATCGTATTCGTCGAGATTTTACAGTTTCTTAACATTTCCGCGGCACAGTCGCTCGAGATTCACGTAAAGATCGAGGGAACGGAGGCAAAAATAGCGGGCCGCGTCGTGAATATTACGGCGGGCGTGAAGATCAGGGAATTTAAGTTCACCGACAACATTGCCGGTCAATCGGGATATTCGCTGCGCAAACATGGTGTCAGGTTACTCGATGCGTCCGGCAACCTTGTCGCCGAGCCGGTCAACGGCTTCGAATCATTTGAGTACGTGAGCGATCTTCGTCCGTCCGATCATGCGACGATGGCCCATTCTTCCTGGATCGACGGTGAACGCGGAGTTATTGCCCCGGCCGATCTGTTTCCGGATCTCGGAATTCAGCTGCCGATCGACGTCACGTTCGAACTCCCTGAAGGCTGGAGTTTCGCGTCGGGAATTCCGTCGAAAATGCGAATCGACGATCCCCACCGAGACTTCTACTTCATCGGCAGGGAACTTCGCGAATTTCCGGTGAAAGTCGGCCTGGCCAACGTCGTTGTCAGCGGCGACTTCAATTTTTCCGGTCCCGAGGCGGCGAAGATGGCCGACGAGATAATCGCACAATATACGCAAGTTTTCGGCGGAATTCCGGACCGGAAGTTCACCGTGATCATCTCCCGATTTCCTGAAGACGCGCGCACCGGACGCTTTGAGGCGGAGACCAGGGGATCCACCGTTCTGCTCATGACTGCGGACCTTCCGAATGCCGCACAGTCGAAACAGCGCCTGCACGAGCAGCTGCGCCACGAGATCTTTCATCTATGGATGCCGAACGCGCTCGAACTTGACGGCGCTTACGACTGGTTTTACGAGGGTTTCGCACTCTATCAATCGCTGCGCACGGCGGTCGCCCTGAACCGTATCCGATTCGACGATTTCCTCGGAACGCTCGGGCGGGCATACGATGCGGATTCGAAGATCGTGACCCGTCATTCTCTGATCGACGCCTCGCGCGACCGCTGGTCGGGATTCAACACGAGGATCTACGCGCGCGGAATGCTGGTCGGATTTCTGATCGACCTCGAGCTGCTTGCTCGATCGAAAGGGAAGCGATCGGTCTTGGACCTTCTGCGATCGATCTGGAAAGACCATCGGGCAGGTTCGCGACGCGCCGACGGCAACGAGGCCGTGATCGCAGCGATCGAAAAATATCCCGAGTTGAAACCGATCGTTGCGTCGTATATCCGCGGTTCAAATCAGATCGAATGGCGAACCGCGCTGGCGGCCGCCGGCATCGAAGCAGTTTCCGACGGTTCGAACACGACGTTGCGGACGGTGTCCTCGCCGACTAAGGCGCAAAAGGATTTATTGGATAAGTTGGGATATAATAATTGGCGAAATTTTCTCAAGTAATCGTAATGAGTTTTCGAAAAGTAATCATATTCGCATTGATGTTGACCGGCGCGACGCTGCTTGCAGGGTGCGGCTGGATCGGCAGTTTGACCAATCGTGTCTCGACCGCCGTCGGCTTGAGCGATACCGGGACGGTGATCGCCAAAAAGGCGCAGATCAGAACGTCGTACGCCGTCGTCGCTTCGGATCTGCTTGAGGTCAAGCGCGGCGATCAGCTCGATATTATCGATCAGGTCGAGTTTGAAAAGGTCAATTGGTTTCGGGTCAGAGCCCATGATGAAGATCAGACCGAGGGCTGGATCGAGGCACAGAACATTATCACCGGCGACGTTCTCGATAAGTCGAAGAAGTTGCGGGAGGAAGATCCCGACGCTCAACCGCAGGCCAACGGGATTCTCCGGGCAAAGTCGAATCTGCGCCTCACGCCTGAAGTAAAGGATGACAACGTTCTGCTCAAGCTCGACAGCGGCTCGACGTTCGAGATAGTGACCTGGATGTATGTTCCGAAGGCTCAGGATGATTCGACCGATGACGACTCGTCGAAGGCCGATACAAAATCGACGAAGAAGCAGAAGAACGAAGACATCGAGGCGGCAAAGGAAGCCGGTGATCCGGAAAAACTCGACGAAAAATACGACGTCTGGTACAAGGTCAGGCTCGACAAGAGCGTTTCGCCCGCACCGGCCGGTTGGCTCTTTGGCCGACAGGTCGAACTTCAGGTTCCGAACGACATCGTTTTCTATCAGCAGAACAACAAGAAATTCGTGACCTGGCAGCGGATCGACGCGCTCGATACGTCGCTCAAGGACGATCCGAAGACCGCGCATCCGAGCAGTTGGATCATCCTTTCAAGAACGAATACGGTGAAGGCGATCGACGGTCGTGAGCCCGATTTCGACGGCGTTCTTCTGCTTGGCTACGACAAATACGATCAATCGCACTACCGTATCTATCCGCTGATCGGTGAGGTTTGGGGCGAACTGCCGCTCAAGGTCGAAGGCTCGAACGACAATCGGACGTTCACGCTTCGGCTGCGGAACACATCAAGCGGCCAGATCGAAGAAAAGCGGTTCAACGTCTATTTCGACAAAACCCGCTACAAATTGCGACTTCCGGACGATATAGCGAATTACGAAACCGCCAAGGGCAAATAACGATGGTCGAAGGTTCCGAAAATCCGTTTGGCGAAGTGGTCGACCTCGAGATCACCGATTCGCTTGATCTCCACGCCTTCGCTCCGCGCGATGTGGAAGCGGTGACCGAAGCTTATCTCGAAGAGGCCCGGAACAAGGGCTTCAAGTTTGTGCGGATCATTCACGGCAAGGGGATCGGCGTGCAGCGCGAAACGGTCCGCAGGGTTCTTGAGCGCACACCGTTCGTCA
>JAKOSS010000967.1 GCA_029777145.1 Acidobacteriota bacterium
CGTCGCCGAGGAGCGGCGTTTCACGGGCGATGATCGAGATGGCTTCGGAAATCGGGATCATATCGACAACGGCTGCTCATTTAGTCCAAACGTCCTCAAAATGTTAAACTTAGAGCGTATCCGATAGCCGGAATTTTAACATATCAGACAAAAATTATTTGAGAGGTAACTGAACAGCCGTGATCGACTTTGAATTGACTGAAGAACAAAATGCGCTGGAGAACACCGTTCGCGAATTCTGCGCCGGTGAAGTGGCGCCGTATATCAAAGAATGGGACGAGAAGGCGGTATTTGAACCGAGGATCTTCGAGAAAATGGCCGAATTGGGGCTTTTGGGGGTTTGTATCCCCGAAGAATACGGCGGCGCCGGATTCGATTATGTTTCGCTCGGCCTCGTCTGCGAGGAGCTTGAAGCCTGCGATACATTCCTGCGGGTCGCGATGTCGGTCCATGTCGGGCTCAATTCGCTCTCGCTTCTCACATGGGGAAACGAAGAACAGAAGCAGAAATATCTGGTGCCGCAGGCAAAGGGCGAGAAACTCGCGACTTTCGGACTGACCGAACCGAACGCCGGCAGCGACGTCATCGGCATGCGCTCGTATGCGCGGCGCGACGGTGACGACTGGATTCTCAACGGCGAGAAGATGTGGATCTCGCTGGCCGATGTCGCCGACAATTTCCTCTTTTTCTGCTGGACGGATCTTGAAAAGCAAAAGATCCGCGATCACTCCGGTCTGAGCTGCTTCATCGTCGAACGATCGATGCCGGGCTTCTCGTCGGGTACAATCCACGGAAAGATGGGAATCCGCGCGGGCAATACGGGTTATTTCTCATTGCAGGACGTTCGCGTTCCGGCCGCCAATATGCTCGGCAACGAAGGCGAAGGATTCAAGATCGCGATGTTCTCGCTCGAGAACGGACGCTATACCGTCGCGTCGGGTGCGACCGGCGTGATCCGCGCCTCGCGCGACGCGGCCGTCGATTATGCAAATACACGTGAAGTTCAGGGTCAGACGATCGCCAACTTCCAGCTCGTCAAACAGAAGATCGCCGATATGCAGGCCGATTATGAAATGACGCGCCTACTTTGGATGAAATGCGGCTGGATGAAGAACATGGGATCGCCGTCCGCGCGTGCCGCGAGCCTTGCCAAGTGGCAGGCGACGACCCGTTCCGAGAAAGCGGCGTCGATGGCGATCGAGGTCCACGGGGCGAACGGGTATACGAACGATTACCCGGTCGAACGTTACCTGCGGAACTGCAAGGCCGCGGTCATTTACGAAGGAACGCGCGACATTCACACGTTGATGCAGGCGGATTGGGCCCTCGGATTGAAGAAGGAGCCGAAGGCCCGGATGGTTCTGCCGCCGTACAAGGCGGGCGCGCAGTCAGCCTGAGCGCTCCTGATCGCAAAACAAAAAGGCCGTCCCGAATCTCAACCGGACGGCCTTTTTCTTTTTCTGTGTGATGTCGATCAGCGCGTTCTCGCCACCATCGGAACGAAGCGGTCGAGCGAAGCGTTGATCTGAAGATAGATCTGCGTTTCGCGCGGGATCAGATTCCGCCAATTGTCGCCGCCGCGTTTGATGTAACCCGCAAGCCGCGCCGGGTTGGAATTGTAGCCCGCCGAAAGAAGTTCGAGTTCATTAGCCTGACCGGATTGAAGGGCCGCAACGATCGTCGGGCTCATCAGCAGGTCGTCGTATGTCGACTGGATATAGAGCAGCATCGCTTGCGCCGCGTTGCTGTGATTCTGCATTCCGGCAACGAAATCGGGCATCAGTCCGGCAGCCGGAAAGCGGTTGCGGATCATCCGGTACGTCGACGGGATCATCTGGACCATTCCGCCCGCGCCCGCCGAACTCACCGAATAACGGTACGTCTGGCCTTCGTTGAGCGCGTATAGCGTAAAGATGTCGTTATAGATGTTTTGATGATACTCGGTACGGAACCGGTAATGATCGACGTGCTCGACGATCGAGAGCCGCTCGGCAATATCGGCGGCCTTCGGCGTGATCGAGATTCCGCGTTGCCGGAGTTTCTCGCGGGCGTTGTCGATCGTGCTCGCGATGTAGTACTTGCCGGCTGAGATGACTTCCGGAGTAACGAGCCCGGGATGCGTCGACATGTAGTACGCGGTTTCGTAATAGATGCCGCCGCGGACCACCGGATACTGCACCATCAGCGGGATATGCGCGACGCCGCTCATATCGACGATCGTGACCGGCGTGTTGACGCCGTTCGGCCGGATCGTCTTGAACTTGATCATCTTCATCGCGCCCGAAGTGAGAACGTATTCACCGTCCTTCGTCAGGAACGCGTCCTTCGTCATCGTCACGTAATCGATATTCTTGGTCGTCCGGTCGTAAAACGCAACGCGCACCATTTCGAGCGGGGAAACCGGGGCAATCCCCTCGGTCATCGCGATCGTCATCGGTCTAGCCGTCATCTCGCGTTTCGCTTCAGCGAGTTTTTGCCGGATCTGCCCGAGCGTAAGATAGGCGGCGGACTGGTTTGAATTTGCGGCGGCGTTCGTGTTTTGGTTCGATCCGACGATGATCGGAGTCGCGGTCGGCACCGGCGACGGCAAAGTGTTCGTAATGACGACAGTCTTCGAAGGCGAAGGCGTCGGTGACGCGCCGATGACGCGTTGACGTGTTTGTGCGGGCGTCGGTTGCGGTGTCTGGGCATATACAGCGGGCGAAAGGGACACGACAAGAACGGCAGCAAAAACAGAAAATTTCATAAAGCTTAATTTCCGGCGGCTTGGGTTTAACGGATGATTTCGATTCGGAGCGTTTCGCGGCGAACGAGCATCGCCGTGTTAAGATTCTCGCAAACGATATGGAGTTGTCAAGTTTATCCCGCTTTTCTTATGGTAAGTACAAAGAATAGTTATGAGACTTTGATTAAATCGCGTGCAGTCTGTAGATTAACTTTTTGGCCCGATTTGGCGTCGGAACTGAATATTTGGAGAAATTGCTAGTTTCTAGTCACTTATGAAGCAGTTATTCGGCACGGACGGAATGCGCGGAGAGGCCGGAGTTTTTCCGCTCGATCCCGCGACGGTTGCGCAGGTCGGCAAGTCGTTGGCGAGGCAGGTCGAAGATTCTATCGGACGAAAGCCCAGATTCGTGACCGGGCGGGACACCCGCGAATCCGGATCGTGGATCGAGCAGGCTATCCATACAGGCATCAGGGCCGCCGGCGCCGATTGCGAATCGGCGGGAGTCATCACGACGCCGGGTGTAGCGTTTGTGACGCGCGAGTTCGGTTTTGACGCGGGAATCGTCATCAGTGCGTCTCACAATCCGTATTTTGACAACGGCATCAAGGTTTTCTCGCCGACCGGCAAGAAGATCGCGTCGGAGATCGAACGGGCGATCGAGAATGACATTTACCGGGCCGCGGACGCGATTGAAGTCAGTGCCGACGAACGTGTCGAAGGTTTTGATGCGAAGCGTTACTGCGGGCGCTATGTCGAGCACCTCTTGGAAGGGTTTCCGGGGCTTTCGCTCGACGGCTACAGGATCGTGATCGATTGCGCGAACGGCGCCGCTTCCGATATTGCTCCGGAATTGTTCGCACGCCTCGGCGCCGATGTTGTCGCGATCTTCAACTCTCCGGACGGAAGAAACATCAATCAAGATTGCGGTTCGCTGCATTTGGATGCGCTGCGCGACCGCGTCCTGGAAGAAGGAGCCGTGATCGGGATCGCATTTGACGGCGATGCCGATCGCGCGCTTTTCGTCGATGAGAAGGGAAACGTGGTCGACGGCGACGCCGTGCTGTGGGTCATGGCGCGACTGCTTGCCGATAACGGCGGTCTGTCAAACTCGACCGTCGTCGCGACCGTGATGAGCAATCTCGGACTTGAAGTCGCGCTCAACACGCGAAATATCCGTCTGTTGCGCACGTCGGTCGGCGACAAATACGTTCTTGACGAACTGCTCAAGACCAATTCGGCCGTCGGCGGTGAGCAATCGGGACACATCATCTTTCCGCAGCGAAGTCTCGTTGGCGACGGAATGATGACCGCGCTTTTTGTTCTCGAGGCGATCTTCGAAAACAAGCTGCCGCTCTCGGAGATCACCGCCGGATTTACCAGGTATCCGCAGATACTCGTGAACGTCAAGGTCCGTGAGAAAAAGCCGTTCGAGGAAGTCGCCGCGATCAGTGAAGCCGCCCGCACCGTTGAACGCCAGCTCGGAGCGAGCGGAAGACTTCTGCTTCGCTATTCCGGAACCGAGAATCTGGCGCGCGTCATGATCGAGGGTGAAGATCAGGCGGTGATCGACGTGCACGCGCACCAACTTGCCGAAGTAATTCGGGCCAATCTGGGCTGATTCGGAAACCGGCTTGCATGTCCCGGCGCCGGTTGTTATCATAAGGTCAATTGAAACGGTTGGTGAATCCACCGTTTCCAGTGGTAGCTGGGGTGAGGACAGTTACTACGCATTGGCAGGTGCGGTACACTTCCACGTTGCTTCGCCTGCTTTAACTTATCAAGATCCGAGCCGCGAGGTTGAATCCCCGCGGCTTTTGATTTTTCGGGTTCCAGAACGCAAAATCCCAATGGTGTTCGACGACGTTGGAAAACTTGAATTGAAGTTGCCGGAAAAGGTCTCCGGGTACGGGATCGCGGCAGGCTCAGATCTACTCGCACGATCCGGTGATTGGGCGTCGTCCTGCCTCGGAACTCCGGGAAAGGTGTTGATCGTCTCCAATCCGCGCGTTTTCGGGCTTTATGGCGAGGTCGCGTCGGAATCTTTGCGCGACTCCGGTTTCGATGTTCACGTCTGGTTGATGCGCGACGGCGAGCGGCACAAGAACATCCGTTCATTTTCGGAGGTTCTCGGCCGGCTCGGTGAGCTTGCGTTCTCGCGGACCGACGCCGTCGTGGCTCTCGGCGGCGGAGTCGTCGGGGATCTCGCGGGATTCGCCGCGGCGAGCTTTCTGCGCGGAATCCGGTTCCTTCAGGTTCCGACAACCCTGCTCGCCATGATCGACTCGTCCGTCGGAGGCAAGACCGGGATCAATCTCGAATCCGGAAAGAATCTCGTCGGCGCTTTCCATCAACCGTCAGGCGTGCTGATGGATGTTTCGACCTTGCGAACGTTGCCGCGCCGCGAAGTCGTCGCCGGCTACTGCGAGGCCGCCAAACATGCATTCCTCGCCGGTGGCGATCTTTTCGAGAACACGCAGCGGCATCTTTCCGCGATCGACACTGCGCGGTTCAAGCGAGTTTTCGAATCCGCAGTCATGACAAACGAACTCGCGGGATTCGTTCTCAAACAGGCCGCGTTCAAGGCGAGCGTCGTCATCGGAGATCAGACAGAGGACGTGACCCGAACCGACGGACGATCTCGAAAGATACTCAATTTCGGCCACACGCTTGCCCACGCGCTTGAAAAAGTCACCTCGTACAAGTATTTCCGCCACGGCGAGGCAGTCGGCTGGGGACTGCGCTTCGCGGGCGAATTGTCAAAAAGTCTTGAACTCATCGACTCAAATGAACTAAACTTGTTAAACCATGTTGTGCGACTCGTCGGAGAGTTGCCCGACATCAGCAAACTTGACGCCGATTCGATCGTCCGATCTTTCGCGTCAGACAAAAAGAACGTAACCGGAAAACTCCATTGGATCCTTTTAAGGGGAATCGGAAACCCGGTGATCGTTGCCAGTGATCAAATCCCGGAAATGTCCATCCGGGCCTGCCTCGACCAATTGATCAAGAAAAACAGTTAGTTTGAGCGGAGTGTTGCAAAGATGAAAGTTCAGGTGGATCGCAGGAACGCGGAGCGCGGCGGCGCGGCCGCGAAGCTATTGATTGTTTTGGTTATCTTGGGATTGTGTGCGAATGCCGGATTGAACTATGTGCCGGTCGCCTACAACGGTGAGCATTTGCGCGAAGAAATGAAGACCGCGGTTGTTCAGGCAATGGCATTGCCGCCGACCGCGGGGACACCGACCGAAGTAACGAAGAAGAGGATTCTCGGCCTGTTTCCTTCCCATGATGTCCCGGCCGATGCCTTGATCGATGTCAAGATCAGCGGAAAGGTCCTTCGGGCGCGCGTTGCCTATACGAAAGAGGTCTCAATCCTGCCGTTCGGGATCTACAACTACGAGTATGATTTCGATTATACGGCGACGCCCGGCGGATTTTTCGAGTCCGGGGCGAACTAGGCGCCTGACGAAGCAAGGATCGCTTTAACCCGCGCAGGCTGAATATTGACCAACGCCGCCGGGGCATCGGCCAGCCACGTTGACGGGCAAACGCCGCAGGTCGTGCATTTTTCAACCGCAGGACAGGGTTTCGATGAGAGACTCGCCTGCGATTTTTCGTGTTCGTCTTTCAGGAATTCGAAAGAAAGACCCGAATCTACGATCGACCACGGAAGAAACTCCTCATAACTTCGATCGCGTGAAATGTGGAAGTCCTCGTCGAATCGAAGCTCCCGAACCGCATCCCTGATCGAGACACCGCGACTCGCCGCGTGATGGATGACTTTCGCGACAGTCCGGTCGCCTGATGAAAAGAGCGCTTGCTCGTGCGCGATGCGCGCCGACATGAAGCGAACGTCGACGTTGGGTATCCGCGAAAGTCCCTTGCAAACGTACTTGAGCCGTCGCTTCAATTCCTTCTCGTCACAGATCGCGTCCCACTGCAACGGTGTGTTCGGCTTCGGAACGAACCCGTTCAGGCTCGGAATGATCCTTCCGGCGCGGCCGAACTTCTTGCCGGCTTCGAGCATCCGGTCCTTGATCCGTTCGACAAGGACAAACATCTCATCAAGATCCTCGTCCGTTTCCGTCGGCAGACCGACCATCAGGTAAAGCTTGATCGTCAGCATTCCGCGATCGAAAACCGAGCCGCAGATGTCGACGATCTCGTCGTTTGTCAGATTCTTGTTGATCACACGCCGGAGCCGGTCAGAACCGGTTTCAGGTGCGACGGCGATCTGCTGATCTTTCGATTCGACAAGCGCGTCGAGCAACTCATCGGAGATCTGATCGAGACGCAACGACGAGACCGAAATCCGGTAATCCATCGAGCGAAGTTCGCGCAGGATCGTCGAGATCTCCGGGTGATCGCATACGGCGGTCGAAACAAGACCGATCTTATCCGTCCTGGAACGCCATTCGCGGGCCTTTTCGAGAATGTCTTTCGCCGGCACGACGCGTGGCGGATAGTAGTTGTATCCGGCCCAACAGAATCGGCACCCCTGAGAGCATCCGCGTGAGATCTCGACGAGGAGCCGGTCACCCATTTCGGCCGTCGGCGCCCAAACCGACGTCGACGGGCAGAACACGTCCTGATTCAAGAGAAAATCGTGCAGCTCCGTCTCACCGCGCTTCATCGCCCGCCGCAGCGTTCCTTCCTTGGGATTCACGGCCGCGAGCGCGCGTCCGACTCGTCGCGGAACGCCGTCTTCCTTGGGAATGTAGTCGAAAACGGTTCCATCGTCGTTGTAGACCACGTCGTACAGCGACGGGACGTAGAAGCC
>JAKOSS010000968.1 GCA_029777145.1 Acidobacteriota bacterium
AAAGTTCCCACTGATAGCCGAGACCCTGAAACTGCCCGTGACCGCCGATCCCGACGCGCCCGCCGGCTTTGACGACGTCCGCCGCGCCCTTCGCGATCCCCTTGAAACCGTATTCCTCGTCCGCGAACCATTGCGGACGGCGGCGGAGCATCGAGTTTCGCAGTTCGGCCGGAATGAACCGTTGGATCTTCGGGTTTCCGAGCACGTTCGTGTTCTCGAAGAAGTAATTTTCGGTCCACGGGGCGCCGTACGCGACGAGGATCGTCGGCGTGTAGAACGTCCGCGACTGCGCGACGAACTCGGTGACGTCCCTGTAGAGCGGCTGGATCGGCAGCGCGTGTTCGCTGCCCGAGTAGCCGTCGATCATCTGCGAAAGATCGAGCTTCATGTCGAGCGCGCCTTCGGTCGTCGGCGTGATGCCGTACTCCTTGCACGCCATCGCGACGAGCTGCCGGACCATGCGGTCGCCGACAACGTATTCCTTGAGCGTATTGGTCTTATAGGCGTCGCGGTAACGCTTGATGTAGTTATTGACGGCATCCTTGTCGTCGAGTCCGAGGCTCGAAAAGACGCCCGGGCCGGTCGTGTAGATGCGTGGTCCGATGATGTCGCCCGTCTCGACGAGATCGGCGTACGAATAGACGTCGGTCGTCGAACTCTGCGGATCGCGGGTCGTCGTCACGCCGAACGCGAGGTTCGCGAGATATTGCCAGACCTGCGTTTGATGAAGATCGCGCGGCGCCCACATGTGCGCGTGGACGTCGACGAAACCGGGGACGATCGTCTTGCCTTTGAGATCGATGACCTTCGCGTCCGCGGGAATCGCGACCTTGCCTTTCGGCCCGACGGCGGCGATCCGGTTGTTCGTGACGACGACGTCGCCGACCTCGATCACCTCGTCGCCTTTCATCGTCACGATCCGCGCGTTTCTCAGCGCGACCGTTCCGGACGGACGTGCGCGCGGCGATTCGACGACGATGTCGGTGGCTTCCGACTTGTCGGCAGAAATGTCCTGTCGGAAGAATTTCGTTCCGAGCGACCAAGAGACAGACTTTCCGTCCGCCGACCATTGCAGGAAGTCGCCGCCTTCCGCCGAGAGTTTCTTGAAGGGAACCGACGCGGTCGGCGCGGCGAGATTGATCGTCACCGTCTCTTTGCCGGCCTTCGGCACCGTGACGACGAAATGGCGTCCTTGAAGTTCGAGAAAAGCCCGCGTTCCGTCGGGCGAGAGTTTGATCTCATCGGCGCTCGGGAGATTCGGCGGTTCGCCCTTGCCGACAACCTTGATATGCGTCCGGCGATCGAAACCGTCGAGACGGACCGAAACGAGTCCCTGGCCGGTCGTCATAAAAACGCGTTCCGGATCGTTCGTGAAATGCGGATAACGTCCGCCTTGGGTCGGTGCGATCAAAGTCGCTGCGCCGCCCGCGGTCGGCATGTACTTGAGGTCGAGTCCGGTATTGCCGCCGTAGCCGGTGATCTCGCCCTGCGGCGAGTGCAGCATCGCTTCCTCGGGCGACATTCCCTCGTGGTCCTCGCGGA
>JAKOSS010000969.1 GCA_029777145.1 Acidobacteriota bacterium
CCGAGATTCAAGAGATCAAGTCGCTCGCTGCCGAAATATGCGCCGGTGATCAAAGCCGCGCCGAGCAACAGCAGAAGTGCTCCGCCGAAACGGAACGCCCGCGATCTGCTCTGGCCGACATCGATCGTCATTTCTTGAATATCTCGGGATGAAGCGCCGCCGCGAGTTGCTCGAGCGCGTCCGCGACCCTTGGTCCGGGACGTGAAAGAAGGTCGGCGTTGATCCTGTAGACGCGACCGTTTTTGACGGCGCGCGAATTCTTGAAAACGTCCGCCGGGACGTCATTGTCTGAACTTTCGGAGAGAACGATGACTTCGGGATCAAGCGCGAGCGCCGTTTCCTTGCTTAGCTGAGCGTACGCTTTATCAATGTCGGCTGTCGCCGATTCGCCGCCGGCGAGCCGGATTAGATCGGTGATGTACGATCCGCGTCCGACCGTGAACAGCGATTTGTCCAACTGCAAAAAGACCTTCGGACGTTTCGCGTCGGCTGTCCGCCGTTCGACCGATCCGATGCGATCTTTGAGATCGGCGATGACGCGGGCTGACCTTTCGGACTTGAAGACGGCGCCGATCTTTTCGATGCTCGAATAGATCCCGTCGAGCGAATCGGGATTCGTCACAAAGACCGCGATATTCTGGCTGTTCAATGTCGAAATGAATGTCTCCAGCTGCGACGCCGTGCTGACGAAAACGACGTCGGGTTTGAGCGCGACGATCGTTTCGATGTTTGGCTTGAGGGTGTCGCCGACTTTCTGGATGCGCTCCGCTTCCGGCGGATAATTGCAGTAAGTCGTGTCGCCGACCAGTTTGTCGCCTGCGCCGACCGCGAAGACGATCTCCGTCAGGTTCGGAGCAAGCGAGACCGCGCGGGTGACATTCTCGGGCAAAACGACCGATTTGCCGAGATCGTCGACAACGACGCGGTGTCCGTCCGCCGAGGGCGTCTTGACCGCGTTTGAAGACGATCCGCTGCACGCCGCGATCAGCACGACGGCAATCACGATGAATGTTCCCAAAAAGCTTCGCATAAAAACCAAAAACCCCGCCCGTTCTTGTCCGGCGCGATGGCGACTGACAAATCCGAGCAGGGTTTCCGAACCAAATGGAACGGGATAATTCGATGCTTGAGCCAACCGTCTTGACGCGAGACTGTTTCGGCTAAAATACCTTGCGCGGGTTTTCTGACTTACGAAATCAAAATTGGAAAATCCAATTTTCACCGATTTCGTTCACAGTGGCGCGACCGTGCGAGTTTTTCACTCGGCTTACCCCGATAAGAAGGCGTTTTAGTCTTGAAAGAACGGCCCGTTTCTGCGGGCGAAAGGCAAGGTATCACGCTTTCTTTTGAAAAGTCAAAGCACATTCAAAAAGCTTGAATTGCCGATTGAATAAGGCTATTGTAGAGATGAATTTAGCGAAATCCCCGAATCAGCGAAGAGCCTACCGATATGTCTCAATACGATAATGTCGTCTCTGTAATTCTCGGCGGTGGTGCCGGTACGCGCCTCTTTCCCCTAACCAAAGAACGCGCCAAACCGGCAGTTCCGCTTGGCGGAAAGTATCGCCTGATCGATGTCCCGGTATCGAACTGCATCAACTCAGGTCTGACGCACATCTTTGTGCTGACGCAGTTCAACTCTGCTTCGCTCAACCGGCATATTGCGCGCACATATCGATTTTCAACATTCTCAACGGGCTTCGTCGAGGTCCTCGCAGCGGAACAGCGCAACGACAGTCCTGAGTGGTTTCAGGGAACCGCCGATGCCGTTCGCCAAATGATTCCGCACATTCGGGACTTCCGTGTCGATACGGTACTGATCCTATCGGGCGATCATTTGTACCGGATGGACTATCGGAAGTTTCTCGAGCGGCATTACGAAACGAACGCCGACGTGACGATTTCCGTTATCCCGTGTCGTCCCGAGGAAGCCGAAGGATTCGGACTCCTGAAGACCGACTCCGCCGGCCGGATCATCGAATTCAAGGAAAAGCCGAAGGGCGACGCTCTCGAGTCGATGCGGGTCGACACGACCGCGTTCGGACTCACGCCGGAACAGGCCGCGGCGCGCCCTTATCTCGCTTCGATGGGCATTTATGTCTTCAATTACAAGCGATTGACCGAACTTCTCAGTGAAGACTCGTCCCGTTTCGATTTCGGAAAGGAGATCATTCCACAGTCAATAAAGCGATTGAATGTTCAGTCGCATTTCTTTCAGGACTATTGGGAGGACATCGGAACGATCAAGGCCTTTTTCGACGCCAATCTCGATCTCGCGTCGCCGCTACCGAAGTTCAACTTTTTCGACACCGAATCGCCGATCTACACTCGTTCGCGTTACCTGCCGCCGTCAAAGATCCACAACTGCGATATCGACAATTCCATGATCAGCGAAGGCTGCATCCTGAGCGGAGTCTATGCCCGTAACTCGATCATCGGACTGCGTTCGCGGATCGACGCCGGAGCGCGGATCGAGAACTCGATCATCATGGGATCCGACTATTTCGAGTCGTTGGCGGATCTGACGAGGAACGTCGATTCGCAGCTGCCGCATATCGGCATCGGGAAGAACACGGTGATTCGGCGAGCGATCGTCGACAAGAACACGAGGATCGGCAACAACGTCCAACTGATCAACCGGAACGGCGTCGAGACCTACGATGGTCCCGAGGGCAGCTATTTCATTCGGGAAGGCATTATCATCGTGCCGAAGAACGCGTCTATCAAGGACGGCACGTTGATCTGAGGTCCGAAGAACACGATCGTTTGTCGAACGGCTCCGAAGTCTTGTCTCCGGGGCCGTTCTCATTAACTTTCAATTCACCGATTTGCATCTTTTCGTTTCGGACGCGGCATCAAACAAGTTTACCAAGAGGTATTCGATGAAAAGGTTCGCTTTACTTTGCACGATCGCCCTGACAGTGGGCCTTCTGATCGCGTCCGGACAGTCGCGGCGCGTTACCTCGAATTCTGAGGAAACGGCGAAGAAGGCGAACACCCGCACTTCGACGCCGACGCCGACACCGACTCCGACGCCGGAGCAGGCGGACGAGGATCTTCAAACCGATGGTGACGTGATCACCGTTTCGACCGAACTCGTGACGATCCCGGTCAAGGTTCTCGATCGAAACGGCCGTTTCGTCGGCGGCCTGACGAAGGAAAATTTCTCGGTCCTTGAAGACAATGCGGCGCAGGAGATCGCGTACTTTTCAAATGAACAGCAGCCGTTCACGGTCGCGCTCGTGCTCGATATGAGTTACTCGGCCAAATTCAAGGCCGAGGAGATTCAGGCGTCGGCGATCTCGTTCATCAACCAGCTTCGTCCCGCCGATCGCGTGATGGTCGTTTCGTTCGACCAGGAGATTTTCGTCAATTGCGAGCCGACCAACGATCGTCGCAGGATCCTCTCCGCGATCAAGGAAACGAAGATCAACTTCGGGACCAGTCTTTACGACGCGATGAGTCTCGTCATGGAACGGATGAAGAAGATCGACGGTCGGAAGGCGATCGTCTTGTTCTCGGACGGCGTTGACACGACCAGCCGTCGTTCGGCCGATCTGACGAACCTGCGCGAAGCGACCGAACTCGATTCGCTCATATATCCGATCCAATACGATACCTTTTACGAGGTCCAGGCGATGAAGAATCAGGGTGTCGTCGTTCCGCCCTCTCGGAATCCGGATCCCCGCACCGGCCAGAAAAATCCATTGCCGTTCCCGCTGCCGACGAGCACCGGCGGGGTCGGGACGATGGACACGAAGGGTACGACCCGCGCGGAATATGATCGGGCCGACGAATACCTCAACGACCTCGCCAACCGGACCGGCGGCCGTCTTTATCCCGCATCAACGACCGCAAATCTGAACGCTGCATTCTCGAAGATCGCCAGCGAATTGCGTGAATATTACAGTTTGGGGATCTATCCGAAGGAAGATTCGACGCCCGGATCGAAGCACAAGATCAAGGTCAAGGTCGACCAGACCGGCGTCGTCGTCAAGGCCCGCGACAATTACTCGGTAAAGGAACGCAAAAAGTAAAAAGTAAAAAGTAAAAAAGTAAGAAAAGTCGAAGATTAGAAAGTGAATGATCGAACCGTTAGGAGCAACAAAGGCAAAAATGCATCCCGCTTTTTGCCTTTTTACTTTTACTTTTTTACTTGACTATGTAGCTCGTCTTGGCCTTCACCACCAGGTTCGGGCGCATCACGCGAACGCGGATCTGACGGCGGTCACCTGACTTCCCGGCAGA
>JAKOSS010000970.1 GCA_029777145.1 Acidobacteriota bacterium
CCGACAACCGCTTTGGGTGTCATGTTGAAACCCCTCACGATTCGCAGAGAAATTACCCCAGACAAGACTTGACACTCTTACACTCAGATTTTATTATGCTTTTAGGCTAATCAACCTTGATACAGCCAGAGTAACTAGGAGGAAAATGATTATGAGCATCATCAAATATGATCCTTTTCGGGAACTTAGGAGCTTGCAAGACGAAATGAACAGACTTTTCATGACGAATTTCTCACGGCCCGAAGACCGTGAACTCGCTCGCGGTGCATGGTCACCGAATGTCGATATCTTCGAGAACAAGGACCACCTCGTGCTCGAAGCCGAACTTCCGGGACTGAAGCCCGAGGACGTCAACGTTTCGATCGAGAACAACGTGCTGACGATTCACGGCGAACGCCGGTTCGAAAAGAAGGACGACGGGGACAATTTCCACCGCGTCGAGCGCGCGTACGGCAGTTTCACCCGTTCGTTCACGCTTCCGCCGACTATTTCGAGCGAAAATGTGAACGCGATGTTCGATAACGGCGTACTTCGGTTGACGCTTGCGAAGCGCGAAGAGGCAAAGCCGCGCCGGATCGAGATCAAGGTCGGCGAGGCGCCGAAGACGATCACGGCGAAAGCCTGAACCAAGTAAAAAGGCAAAAGTAGAAAGGCAAAAAGTTAAGCCGCAGGATCGCGTTAAGAACAAACTGAGGTCGATTCGACGCGCTTTTTGCCTTTTTACTTTTCACTTTTTACTTTCCGTAAGGATATGAGACTCGACAGATTTACAATCCGCGGCCAGGAGGCCGTGCAGGAAGCGATCGGGATCGCCGAAAAGAACCAAAACCAGCAGGTCGAGCCCGAGCATCTGCTCGCCTCGATGCTGGAACAGAAGGAGGGCACGCTGCGGCCGATCCTCGGGAAGATCGGCGCCAATGCCGGGACTATCCTGACGGACGTTCAGGCGGCGATCGCGCGTTTTCCGCAGGTTTCCGGCGGCCAGCAGTACTTCAGTTCGCGCATCAACACGATCTTCCAGGAGGCTCAGAAAGAAGCCGAGGCGATGCAGGACGAGTACATTTCGACCGAGCATCTGCTGCTCGCGATCGCCGATGAAAAGGCGGGCGACGCCGGCCGGATCCTGCGCTCGAACGGCGTCACCAAGGAAAATGCCGAAAAGGTCGTTTCCGACATGCGCGGCGGATCGAGGATAACCGACCAGAACGCCGAAGAGAATTTCCAGGCGCTCGAGAAATACGCGATGGATCTGACGGAACGAGCGCGCAAGGGCAAGCTCGATCCGGTGATCGGCCGCGACGATGAGATCCGCCGAACGATCCAGGTTCTGTCGCGTCGAACAAAAAACAATCCGGTCCTCATCGGCGAACCCGGCGTCGGAAAGACGGCGATCGTCGAAGGGCTCGCGCAGCGGATCATTTCCGGCGACGTACCGGAAACGCTTAAGAACAAAAAGCTTGTCGGGCTCGATCTCGGAGCGATGCTCGCCGGCGCGAAATATCGCGGCGAGTTTGAAGACCGTCTGAAGGCCGTCCTCAAAGAGATCGAAAAATCGGACGGACAGATAATTCTTTTCATCGACGAGCTGCACACGCTTGTCGGCGCCGGCGCGTCGGAAGGCGCGATCGACGCCTCGAACATGCTCAAACCGGCGCTCGCGCGCGGGCTACTGCGGTGCGTCGGCGCGACGACGCTCAACGAATATCAGAAGTACATCGAGAAGGACAAAGCGCTCGAACGCCGGTTCCAACAGGTCTACGTCGGCGAACCGAACGTCGAGGACACGATCGCGATCCTGCGCGGATTGAAAGAAAAATACGAGGTCCATCACGGCGTCCGGATCACCGATTCGGCGATCGTCGCCGCGGCGACGCTTTCGAACAGATACATCACCGACCGTTTCCTGCCCGATAAGGCGATCGACCTGATCGACGAAGCCGCGTCGCGGCTGCGCATCGAGATCGACTCGCTGCCGCAGGAGATCGACGTCCTCGAACGCGAAATCCTTCAGCTTGAGATCGAACGCCAGGCGCTGTCGCGCGAAACGGACACGAAAGCGAAGGAACGGCTTGCCGACATCGAAAAGCGCATCGCCGATCTCAAGGAAAAATCGGGCGG